>JAIYBD010000057.1 GCA_027488715.1 Bacteroidota bacterium
AGAAGTTAAGCCCCACAGCGCCGATGGTACTGCAATAAAATGTGGGAGAGTAGGTCGCCGCCGGTTTTTATCACCACCCTTGGTACTCCAACCAAGGGTGTTTTTTTTTATCCCCAATTTAATATTCCCTTTTCATCCCTTTATCCTACGTTTTTTAATGCCTTTTTACGAACTTTGCACCATGGATAAAAAAGTTCGAGTTCGATTTGCACCAAGCCCAACCGGGCCACTGCACCCAGGTGGTGTAAGAACAGCCCTCTTTAATTATTTCTTTGCTAAAAAACATGGAGGAGATTTCATCCTTCGCGTAGAAGATACCGATCAAACCCGTTTCGTGCCCGGTGCCGAACAGTTTATCGTAGAATCCTTGCAATGGTGCGGAATTCAATTCGATGAAGGTGTACATATCGGCGGACCATTTGGCCCGTATCGCCAAAGCGAACGAAAACCCATGTACCGCCAATTCGCCGAACAACTCATTCAAAACGGAGCCGCTTATTACGCTTTCGATACCCCCGAAGAACTCGAGGAAATGAAAGAAAATTTGAAAGCAGCAAAAGTAGCATCACCTCAATACAATGCCATCACCCGAGTGAATATGAAAAATTCACTTACCCTACCTCAAGATGAAGTGCAACGTCGTCTCGATTCCGGTGAATCCTATGTCATTCGTTTTAAAATGCCGCGAAATGAAGAAGTTCGGTTCAAAGATATCGTGCGCGGTTGGGTGGTATTCAACTCCGGACAATTGGATGATAAAGTACTTTTGAAATCCGATGGAATGCCCACTTACCACCTAGCCAATGTGGTTGATGATTATTCCATGCAAATTTCTCACGTAATCCGTGGAGAGGAATGGCTTTCATCTACTCCATTACACGTATTGCTCTATAAAAACTTGGGTTGGGAGAATCAAATGCCTGAATTTGCTCACTTGCCACTATTGTTAAAACCCGATGGCGATGGAAAATTGTCCAAACGTGATGGTGATCGGTTAGGGTTGCCCTTCTATGCCATTAATTGGACCGACCCAGAAACTGGTAATACAACGCTCGGATATCGCGAAACCGGTTATTTACCAGAAGCTTACGTGAACTTCCTCGCTCTATTAGGTTGGAATCCAGGCGACAATCGTGAATTATTTACCCTGGATGAATTGGTCCAAGAATTTTCCATTGAACGTGTAAATAAACACGGTGCACGGTACGACTTTGATAAACTTAAATGGTTCAACCAACAATACCTACGTCATTTGTCTGATGAGCAGTTGGCTGAAAAAGTAACTCCAATTCTTTCTGACCATGGAATTACTCAATCGCCTGCATTTATTCAGGAGGTTTGCCGACTCATGAAGGAACGTTGGAGTTTTATTCAAGACGTTTGGCCATCTACAGCGTTCTTTTTTCATGATCCAACAACCTTTGATGAAAACGTTGTTGCAAAAAAATGGAAAGATCAAGTTCCTAATTTGATCGATAATATCCAAAATGATTTCCAAAAACTTTCTGTTTGGGATGCATTGACGATTGAAAATTCTTTGAAAGAAACTTGTGCAGCCCATGGTGTAGGAACAGGAGTCGTGCTTCAAGCGTTACGTTTAACTGTTTCAGGAGAAGGTGCAGGTCCTGCCATGTTTGAAATGTGCGCACTTCTTGGGAAAGAAAAAGTCATTCAACGAATCCAATTCGCATTGAAAACCTTAAATGGATGAGTCGGAGAAAGAAAATAGAATCGCCAACTATTGAAAGTGGAGAATTAAATGGATTCTCCATTCATGTTGATGCTTTCGGAAAGATTCAAACCTCGATGCCCATTGAAAAAATTAATGAATTCCTGAATGAAAATACCCAGGATATCAAAATACACAACACCCGAAAAAAAAGAGAAACCAAATGAATTTCGAAAATATTTCTGTTGAATTGCACGGTAAAGTTTTGGTTATTACCATTCAACGTCCCGACAAATTGAATGCATTAAACAAGCAAACCTTAGCTGAAATTGGTCAAGCAGTTAAGTTGGGTAATGCTAATGCCGATGTTTATGGAATGATCATTACAGGAAGTGGTGAAAAAGCCTTTGCCGCCGGTGCCGATATTTCTGAATTTGCGAATTACAGCATTCAAGAAGGTACAGAACTGTCAGCTCACGGACACGGTGTTTATAACTCGATTGAGCAATCAAAAAAGGTGGTTATCGCCGCCGTTAACGGATTTGCTCTGGGTGGAGGTTGCGAATTGGCCATGGCTTGTCATCTTCGATTGGCATCGCCAAATGCCAAATTCGGACAGCCCGAAGTAAATTTAGGTGTTATCCCCGGATATGCTGGAACTCAACGCCTGGTTCAATTGGTTGGAAAAGGAAAAGCCTTGGAGCTATTGTTAACCGGTGATGCTATTTCTGCGGAAGAAGCTCACCGACTTGGACTCGTTAACCATGTGGTTGAACAATCGGAGTTGATCGAGAAATGCTCTGCAATCATCGAAAAAATTGCCACGAAAGGCCCTATTTCAGTTTCTAAGTGCATTGAACTTGTAAATAAACATCTCGAACCTTCTCAACCAGCATTCCTTCAGGAAATTGAAGAGTTCGGAAAAATGTTTGGAACCGAAGAGTTTAGAGAGGGAACTACGGCGTTTTTAGAAAAACGAAAAGCTTCTTTTAAGCCCCTGAATTAACATGCACTTTTCCCAAAAGGAAGCCCTCGATTTTGTTTGGAAAAGAAAACGGTTTCCCAAACAACTTAAACTGATTGAAGTGGATGATGTGCATCATCAACCCTTTATCGGAGTGCTCTCTTTCTGGGCCTTGATTTCCGGTTCAAATCAAATTCAGTTGATCGACCGAAATCAAGAAAAAATCCTTTTGCCACCGTTTCGAAAAACGTTCTTTCCATTGATCATTGATTTGATCAAATGGCCCTTCGTTTTACGATATCATTCCCAAATCGTTGGCCATTTGGAAAATTCTCGATCCGTAACTCATCCCATAGCTAATCCAGATCAAATTCTCTATTTGCGTACCGATCAGTGGTTTAATCTAACAAGTGGTGGAAGTGTGGGCCATACTTCAGGAGTGATTCACGCTATTCAAAAATTAGGGAAAACCTTCCAAGTTTGGTCATCCGACCGGTTAACCGGAGTTCACGAAACCATCGAAATCCTTCCTTCAAATTTTCAAAAAGGCGGAAATATTCCAGAACTCATGGATTTGAAGTTTAATCAATCGGTACTTAATCAAGCTCAAACAACTACTTTTTCGCCCCAATGCATTTACCAAAGATATTCATTGCTAAACTACGCTGGAGTCGCGCTCAAAGAGAAATGGAATATTCCACTCATTTTGGAATACAATGGTTCTTTTGTTTGGATTGGAAAGAATTGGGGCGGAGCGAAAATGATTCATAAAAAGCTCATTGAACGCGTCGAGAATTTGGTCTTGAAAAAAGCTGATCTTATTGTTGTTGTGAGTGAAGTTTCTAAAAATGATTTGGTTGAAGTTCATGGAGTACCACCACAAAAAATTTTGGTGAATCCCAATGGGGTAGATCCCGCATTGTATCATCCGGAAATCTCAGGATCACAAATCCGACAGAAGTATAACCTGAATGAAAAACGTGTTTTTGGTTTTATTGGCACCTTTTCTCAATGGCACGGCATTTCATTTTTGGCTGAATGTATTTTGGCTTTTTTTGATCAATTTCCCGAAAAAATTGACACTGTTTCTTTTTTCTTGATAGGAAAAGGTCCAGAGTTTTCTCAGGTCAAAAATCGATTAAGCCCGCTTATTGAAAACGGACAAGTGATACTGCCTGGTCAAATTCCCCAAGAGGAAGGTCCTGAATATCTCGCTGCTTGCGATGTATTATTATCGCCCCACATTCCCAATCCGGATGGAACTAAATTTTTTGGTTCTCCCACTAAATTGTTTGAATACATGGCCATGGGAAAACCAATTTTGGCAAGTTCATTGGAACAAATTGGTCAAATTTTAGAGGATGATGTAACCGCAAAATTGCACGAGCCCGGAAATCACCAAGAATGCATTCAATTGCTGTTTGAACTTTCCAATCCTCAGCCACAATGGGAAGAAATAGGACAAAATGCTCGTCAGGTTTGTTTGGAAAAGTACACTTGGAATAAGCACGTGGAGCGGATTTTTAATCCTTGAATTTAAAATAACAAGCCTGTTCTAATCGTACCTTTGTATCATGAAAATTGGTATTCTTCGGGAGGGTAAATCCATTCCAGATAAACGTGTTCCATTTACCCCTTCCCACGTTCAAAAAATTATTCAAAGTCATCCTGAAATTAGTTTTTGGTTGCAGCCTTCTCCCCATCGTTGTTTCCCTGACGCCGCCTACCGAGATGTAGGAGCCACCATTCAAGAAGATTTATCGAATTGCGATTACCTTTTTTGCGTGAAAGAAATGGATATCCCTCGGTTAGTTCCGAATAAACCTCATTTTTTCTTTTCTCATACCATCAAGGAACAGCCCTATAATCAAAAGTTACTCCGCGCCTTGCTTGATCATTCGTGCACCATGGTCGATTACGAAACCATGGTCGATGAGGAAGGAGCTCGATTGGTTGCTTTTGGAAAATTCGCTGGAATCGTGGGGGCTTATAATGGTTTGTTGGCTTTTGGTAAAAGAACAAAGTCTTTTTCGATCAAACCTGCTCACCAAAGCGCTGGATATGACGCCATCGTTCAGCAGGTTAAATCGGTAAAAATCCCTCCTATTAAGATAGCAGTAACCGGAAGTGGCCGAGTAGCGAAGGGTGCCATTCAATTTTTAACCGATGCAGGAATTCCTCAAGTAACCGTGGAGGAATATTTGAACGATCACTTTGAAACACCAGTATTCGCTAATGTTCTCGCTAAGGATTACCTTATTCACAAAGAAACAAAAAAGTACGATCGAAGTGTTTATCACCAATTTCCCGACCAATTTGAGGCACACTTTTCACCCTTTTGGCAGTCAACCGATCTCCTAATCAATTGTATTTATTGGGATAATCGTGCACCAAAGTTCTTTTCTTTAGAAGAAACGAAGAACCTCGACTTTAAAATTAGTGTGATTGCAGATGTTAGTTGCGATATACTCGGTAGTATTCCATGTACCCTTCGTGCTAGTACCATCGCAAAACCCGTTTATGGTTTCGATCCCGAAAGTGGGAAAGAAACTGAGCCTTTTCAAGAGGGAAGCATCGACATGATGGCAGTGGATAATTTACCCTGTGAACTTCCTGCTGATGCAAGCACCGAATTTGGTGATTATTTGATTGAATATGTCATTCCCGCTTTGATTCAAGACGGATTAAAAAATGCCATGATTCAACGAGCAACCATTTGCCACCAAGGTCGTTTAACCGATCGATTTGATTATCTAAAAAATTACTCAGAAGGAAAATGAACAAAGCCCACGAAATCGATTACAAAATTCTTGGTGAAGAATTGCAGTGCGTTGAAATTGAATTGGATCCCCAAGAAACAGTACTGGCCGAGCCAGGAAGCTTGATGTACCTCACCGATGACATCGAGATGCATACCATTTTTGGAGATGGAACCAATCAAAATGCAGGCTTTTTAGGAAAGTTATTTACCGCGGGAAAACGTTTGTTAACGGGGGAAAATCTTTTCATGACTGCTTACACCAACCAAGGAAATCAAAAGCGTCAAGTGATGTTCGCCGCTCCATACCCCGGCAAAGTGATTCCCTTGAATTTAACCCAATTCGGAGGCCGGGTCATTTGTCAGAAAGACAGCTTTCTCGCTTCTGCTCGCGGAATATCAGTAGGCATCGAATTCCAAAAGAAATTAGGTGTCGGATTATTCGGTGGAGAAGGATTCATCATGCAAAAGCTCGAAGGCGATGGAATGGCATTTGTTCATGCTGGAGGCCACGTCATTCGTCGCGAATTGCAGTGGGGCGAAAAATTACGTGTTGATACCGGTTGCTTGGTTGGCTTCGCCGGTGATGTTAATTACGACATCGAATTTGTAGGAGGAATAAAAAATTCCTTATTTGGCGGTGAAGGATTGTTCTTTGCTACCCTGTCTGGTCCGGGTACGGTTTGGTTGCAATCTCTGCCTTTCTCTCGCTTGGCTGGAAGAATTGTTGCAGCAGGTGGTTTCAACGGACAAAAAGAAGAAGGTAGTGTTTTAGGTGGATTAGGAAAGTTGATTGACGGACGTTAATCGATGAGTTCTACTTCCAGCCATTGACTCTCCAAACCATTGGTGAGCATCAATTGCGGAACCCTCCACATTAAATTATATCGAACGGCCTGTTGGTAAACGGAATCATCCAGTTTTACTTCAGGCCGTTTGCATTCAACCAACAACCACGGTTGTAAATCCTGGTCAAAAACCAAAATATCAACCCTTTTCGATAACCCGTTTAATTCAAAACCGATCTCCAAGCCAATTCGGTTTTTGGAAATTCCTCGTTCATTAACCAACCAATGAGCCACATGTTGCCTAACCCATTCTTCTGGAGTGCAAACTACCGATTTGTTACGAAACTCATCCCAAACAAATACAGCATTTCCCTTTCTGCTTAATTTTAGCGGAATTTGAGGGAAATTTAATGGAAATGGTTTGAATCTGGATTCCAATGCGTTATTTTTGATATCAATACTTGGCTTATGAAGACGAAAAATGAAATTGTAGAAAACTGGTTGCCAAGATACACCGGAAGACCTTTAGAAGAATTCACTCCTTATATTTTGTTGACCAATTTTTCGCAGTATGTGGAAATGTTCGCTCAAAAATACGGGGTAGAGGTCGTTGGAAGGGATAAACCCATGACGACCGTGGTGGCAGATGGCATCACACTCATCAACTTTGGCATGGGATCTCCCATGGCAGCTACCGTCATGGATTTATTAAGTGCCATCCATCCGAAAGCTGTTTTATTTTTAGGTAAATGCGGTGGTTTGAAAAAGAAAAGCATCATTGGTGATCTCATTCTTCCCATTGCTGGAATCCGAGGGGAGGGAACGTCTAACGATTACTTTCCATCCGAAGTTCCGGCACTCCCATCATTTGCGCTTCAAAAAGCGATTTCTACCACCATTCGTGATTACGAAATGGATTACTGGACCGGAACGGTGTATACCACCAATCGTCGAGTTTGGGAACACGATGATGAATTCAAAGATTACCTTACGAAAATTCGAGCCATTGCCATTGATATGGAAACGGCTACTATTTTCACAACGGGATTCGCCAACGAAATTCCAGCTGGGGCCTTGTTGCTGGTTTCCGATCAACCCATGATTCCTGAAGGTGTAAAAACTGCAGAGAGCGATCTGAAAGTAAGTGCTACCTTTGTAAATAATCACATCAACATTGGTATCGATTCGCTCAAACAAATCATGAACAACGCACAAACGGTTAAACATCTTCGATTTTAATGCCTTCAAAATCTTTTTCAGAAATTCAAAAAGACATTCAAAAGAAGTCGCCTAAGCCCATCTACTTTTTGTACGGTGCCGAGCCCTTCTTTTTGGATCAATTGATGGAATCTTTTGAAAACGATTTAATGGATGAAATGGAAAAAGGATTCAATTTTTCCATTCTTTACGGCCGAGATGTTGATCCCAATACGTTGATTTCGACCTGTAAACGATATCCCATGATGGCTCAATATCAGGTCGTTCTTTTGAAAGAGGCCCAGATGATGAAAGACTGGGATAAAATGGAAAGTTATTTTGAATCTCCCATGGATTCAACCGTTTTGGTTATTGCCTACAAAGCCGAAAAACTCGATAAGAGAAAGAAACTTTTCAAAGAGTTAGATAAAAAAGCCATTTTATTTGAAAGTAAACCTCTGTACGATAATCAAGTAGCTTCTTGGATCTTCGAATATTCTAAAGAACATGGCTACAATATGGATGAACCAGCCGCCCATCTTTTGGCGGAATTCTGCGGCACCAATTTGTCCAAAATTCACAATGAATTCCAAAAGATAAAAGTAAATATTGGAGAGCGCCGAATCATTTCATCCGACGATGTGCATGCATTCTCGGGGATGAATCGGGAGTATAATGTCTTTGAGTTACAAAAAGCTTTGGCTACACGAAACTCCGATCGGGTCATTCAAATTTTCCAGTATTTTGCCAATAACCCCAAAGGAACAGATTTTTCACTCATTGGATGTTTGGCACTATTGTATGGATTTTACAGCAAGCTTTGGGTTTATCAATCCATGAAACTACAAAATCAACGTCCAGGAGATGCCGCAAAACTACTCGGAATGAAATCGGAGTGGGCCATGAAAGATATTCAATCGGCAGCTCGTATTTACCCCGCCGGTTATGCTACCCGAGCATTAAAAATACTTTTGGAGTATGATTTGAGAAGTAAGGGAGTTAATAATGGAAACACCGAAGAATCTGGTTTGTTGAAAGAGTTAGCTTTTCGTTTATTACAAGGTTAATTCCCCTAACAGGTTACATCTTCAGAATAAAAAAAGATTGCTTAGTCCTCGATCATGAGGTGGTATTTATCCAATAATCCTGAAATTCCTGAAGTTGAAAACCGTGCGTTTTTTAATCGGTTTTTTTCTGGATCAATGGAATATCCAAAAGCTGTTCTAAAGTCACACTTTTCCAAATTTGTTCGATTAAAAACAGCCATCGATAAAGGGCAATCATGAAAAATCGACTCTGAAACATCGGCTTCTGAAAAATCAACTTCCATTAGGGATGTGTTTTTAAATACGGTTTTCCTCATTTTAACTTGAAAGAATGAAGCATGATTCAATGTACAATCTTCAAGTGCAATAGAAAAACCAAAGGAGTTGCAATCTTCAAATCGAAGTCCCATCATTTTACATCCCTTAAACTTTACATCTCGAAAGGCCGTATTGTTGAGTTTGGCCATTGAAAAATTGCAGTCTTGAAAAGTGCATTCGTTGAACGAATAGCTGGATAAATCTTGATCTGAAAAATTCAATCCCTTGAAAAAACAACCATCGTATTCTCCACGAATTGGAAGGTAATGACTATTAAAGGTCTGTTCGAAAAAATAAGGCTCACTCATCAAACAAAGAGTGCTTTGATCTAAAGATTGAAATCTTACTTCGTGGATTTAAAAAATCGAAGACTTGGACCAGATGATGGTTTAATCGCATAAATCCCTGTTGGCAAGTCCGTAACGTTGATTTGGTTTTCACCCACAAACAAAGCCCCGCTCTTGCAAATTTTGCCGTTCATGTCAATCACTTGAAAACTCGAGGGTTGATTGGACACCATCGTTAATAACTCATGACATGGATTCGGATAAACGGAAGTAATGTTTGATAGATTATGGGAAGATTGCGTATTCAAAACTTGAAGGGTCGTTTCTGCAGTCGTGTCGGCACAAGAATTATTGCGAACAATGCAACGAATTTTATTTCCAGCATTGGCCATGGTTAAATTGGAAATAATCAACGAATCGGTACCGGCACCGGAGAATTGTCCTCCGTTGGTGATCACCGAATATCCTGTTCCACGATTGATTTGCCAAGTATAGGTTGAACCAGCTTTTTTAGATTTGGTTACCAAAGAAATAGTTCTTCCCATTCTTTCAGTCAAGGTAACGGGAGGAACTGCAGCTAAATTATTGCCGCACTCTTGGAAAATGTTTTGAACTTCAGAGGGACTCAAAGCACGGGAGTAAACGGCAATATCATCCAAATTTCCATTGAAGTAATAGGTACCAATGTCTTTCCCAATGAAAAATGGTAAATTGGTAGCGTTGGTATTTGCTTGAGAAAAACTACCGTAACCTACCGGTAAGCCGTTCTGATACAATGTCATCATGCTTCCTTCATAAACAGCCACGTAGTGGGTCCAAGTATTTAAAATGGGTGCAGTTGCCGCCCATGCCCATGGCGATCCTTGTTTATTCGTGCCAAATTGAAAATTGGACGTGGAAGATTGAATAATTGAAATGAAATTGCCATTCGTTCCTGATCCACTCATCAACAACCACCCGCCTCCGGTTTGATAAACCCAAAGCGAATAGGAGA
>JAIYBD010000130.1 GCA_027488715.1 Bacteroidota bacterium
ATTTGTTATACCTTTCCCGCTGAATTCACTGTAAATTCATTATCGATAAAAACTCCTTCAAATTCTGGTCAGGAAGAATTTTGGTTAAAAGCAGGCGATGTCTTGGGATTAAAAGGAATTATTTCAGGGTATAATGGACAACAAAATTACAGTTACAAAATCTTCCTTTCCGGCATCGAGTACGACGTTCCTTAAAAAATTTTTCGGGCACATTATTTCCCTTTTCTCCTCCCCTGCTTTCTTCGTATCTTTGCAACGCTTATCCAGAAAGGTGGAGGGACTAGGCCCTTTGAAACCTTGGCAACCCCGTTCAGCTGGGTGCTAATTCCTACGAGATAAGGTGGATTTTTCCCCTCTTGCTCCTCACTTTTTGGGTAAATACAAACTACTCCTATGAGCAAGATTACCGAATTATTACGCGAACGCATCCTCATCCTCGATGGAGCCATGGGCACCATGATTCAACGCCATTCGTTAACGGAAAACGACTTCCGCAATGAGGCGTTGAAAAATCACCACAAACCCCTCCAAGGCAACAACGATTTGCTTTCCATCACCCGGCCCGACGTGATCAAATCCATTCACGCCGAGTACTTTCAGGCCGGTGCAGATATCGTGGAAACCAACACCTTTTCGGGAACCACCATCGCCCAGGAAGATTACGCTTGCGAGCATTTGGTGTACGACATCAACTACCTTTCGGCCAAGCTCGCCCGGGAAGTAGCCGATGAATTTACCGCCCGCGAACCCCATAAACCCCGTTTCGTGGCCGGAGCCATGGGCCCCACCAACAAAACGGCCTCCCTCTCCCCCAACGTGAACGACCCCGGCTACCGCGCCATCACCTTCGATCAACTCGCCCAAGCGTATGCCGAGCAAGCCTCGGCCCTCATCGACGGTGGCGTTGACATCCTTTTGGTGGAAACCATTTTCGACACCCTCAATGCCAAAGCCGCCTTGTACGCCATCGAACAAGTCTTCGAAGAGCGAAACATGCGGTTGCCCATCATGGTTTCGGGAACCATTACCGACGCATCGGGAAGAACGCTTTCCGGACAAACCGCGGAAGCCTTCCTTATCTCGGTAGGTCATCTTCCCCTGCTATCCATCGGCTTGAATTGCGCCTTGGGTGCGTCGGCCATGCTGCCCTACCTGGAAGTGCTCTCTCAACGCGCGCCTTTCGCCATTTGCGCTTACCCCAATGCCGGACTCCCCAACCAATTTGGAGAATACGACGAAACGCCGATGTTGATGGGCGAACAAGTGGAAGAATTCCTCAAAAGAGGCGTCATCAATATTTTGGGCGGCTGCTGCGGCACCACCCCCGACCACATCCATCGTTTGGCAGAAATTGCCAAAAACTACCCTCCACGCATCATTCCTCAACTCGAATCGGCATGAAACCATCTTTACAACTCTCTGGATTAGAACCACTTTACGTAACACCCGAATCGAATTTTGTGAACGTTGGCGAACGAACCAACGTGACCGGTTCCAAGAAATTCCTCGACCTCATTAAGGCCGACAATTACGAAGAGGCCCTTTCCGTAGCTCGGGAACAAGTAGAAGGCGGTGCTCAAATCATCGATATCAACATGGATGAAGGGATGATTGATGGGGTTGCCGCCATGACTCGTTTCCTTCATTTGGTGATGGCCGAACCCGACATCGCTCGGGTGCCCATCATGATCGATTCTTCCCGATGGGAAATCATCGAGGCCGGATTGAAGTGCGTTCAAGGAAAATGCGTGGTGAACTCCATTTCCCTCAAAGGAGGCGAAGCGGAATTCATCCATCAGGCGAAATTCATCCGTCGGTTTGGTGCGGCCGTGGTGGTGATGGCGTTCGACGAAAACGGACAGGCCGACACCTTGCAGCGCCGCATTGACATCTGCCAGAGATCCTACAAAATTTTAACGGAAGTGGTGGGGATCAATCCCAACGACATCATTTTCGACCCCAATATTTTTCCCGTTGGAACCGGCATGGAAGAACATCGCCGCAACGCCATCGATTTCATTGAAGCCACCCGTTGGATTCGTCAGAATTTACCCGGAGCCCACGTGAGTGGTGGAGTTTCCAACATTTCCTTCTCTTTCCGCGGAAATAATCGGGTGCGTGAAGCCATGCACTCGGCCTTCCTGTACCACGCCATTCAGGCAGGCATGGACATGGGAATCGTTAATCCTTCCATGCTGGAGGTGTACGACGACATTCCCAAGGACCTGTTGGAACAGGTGGAAGACGTGTTGTTGGACCGACGTCCCGACGCTACAGAGCGCCTTTTGGAGTTCGCTGAAACCGTAAAAGGCGCCGGCAAGCAGAAAGAAAAGGACGACGCTTGGCGCCATCTTCCGCTTAAAAAACGATTAGAACACGCCTTGGTAAAAGGCATTACCGATTTTATCGACGAAGATACCGAGGAAGCTCGACAGGAGCTTGGAAGCCCTCTTTCGGTGATTGAAGGTCCTTTGATGGACGGCATGAACGTGGTGGGTGATCTGTTCGGAGCCGGAAAAATGTTTTTGCCGCAAGTGGTGAAATCGGCCCGGGTGATGAAAAAGGCCGTGGCTTACCTCACCCCCTATTTGGAAGAAGAAAAACGCAACAATCCGAATGCGAAAGCGGCCGGAAAAGTGTTGCTTGCTACCGTGAAGGGCGACGTTCACGATATTGGAAAAAATATTGTAGGCGTCGTGATGGCCTGCAATGGATTCGAAATCACCGACTTGGGAGTGATGATTCCCTGCGACAAAATTTTGGATGCGGCCCAGGAGCACCAAGTGGATGTGATCGGACTTTCGGGTTTGATTACGCCCTCCTTGGATGAAATGGTGTATGTGGCCAAAGAGATGGAACGAAGGGGCATGAAACAGCCGCTGTTGATTGGCGGTGCTACAACCTCGAAAGCCCACA
>JAIYBD010000242.1 GCA_027488715.1 Bacteroidota bacterium
AGTCGATGGGATTGCCGGTAGTTTGTTCTAATGCGGAAGGACTTTCTGAAAACATTGAAAATGGCGTTACTGGATTACTTTTTCAACGTAGGGATGCCAATATGGCTGCCGAAAAAATCATCCAAATTCTGAAGAATCCCGAACTTTACCAAGCCATGAATCAGGCGGGGCCGCTTCGGGTGGCCACGCATTTCGATATCCAAAAACAAGTGGCTACTTTTTCAGACGTTTATCGGAAAATGTTAGCTTAACATTTCATTTGGCAAATTTTCTTTAACAAACCGACCTTGGGGTGAAAGTTTCACTTTTTTTTCTCATTTTCGGAAATGCTTAAAATGTACGTGTTGCTATGCTCCATCTTGATGACCCTTTCTGGGTTTGCGGTGGGAAAAAAGGGAAGCGGAATGGATTCGGTTCGAATTTCGGCAAGACCTATTGCAGTTGCCGATGAATCGGCCTCTCGCATGCACAAAGTAAGCTTCACCGATCCCGAAACAGGAAAAAACCACACCATCTTGGTCGATTCTGGATTATTTGAGTCGGGTTGGGATCGATTACCCCAAGTGAATTTTTGGAAGAGTTTGATGAACATCAAGGCTGATTCCAGTCTGATTTCGGTGTACGGTTCAAGGGAAATTCTACAATGCGTTCCCACGCGACAGTGGAATTCAAAGCCCACGGTGGAACGCGAATATCTAAGGGATTCCCTCAAACGCAATTTGGGATTTTCTCCGGAAACCCGAATTCTTCAAACGGAAGGACGTTCGGGCTATTATTTGGTGGACGAGGTTTTGGATCACATCACCAAAAGCATTGAAGTATTTGAAGAAAATGGGGTTGATCCGTTTTATGCCCAAGCCATTTTACTGATTGAAAGTCCTGGACGTTTATCAGGCAGGAGCCCGGTTGGCGCCTATGGTCCCTTCCAATTAATGCCTTACGTGGGAAAACAATATGGATTGCGGGTAGGTGGTGCCAACGACGAACGCGCTAATTTGGAGCGTTCGGCCTATGCTGCTTCCATGCTTATCAAAAAGATTTGCGTTCCGATGACCGAGAAAATGCTTCAAAATCGGATGATTTGTTACTCTACCGATGAACTTTGGTTCAAAATGTTGGTGATGCATACCTACCATGCTGGAGCCGGAAACGTCATGGCAGCCCTCAATCAATTGCAACCCAAAGAAGGGGGGATGGAGTTGATCCAACAATTGTGGCGAACCGAAGCCGGTGGCTTTCGCAATGCCTCTCAAAATTATTCTCAAATTGCCCTCGCTGCCAATATCCGTTTGGCCGAAGAAATTCGAAAGAAGTTGGGAATTATCGCTATTCCTGCTGCGGGTCTCTGAGGCTTAATGCCCGCAAAGCCGGTGCCTTCCACGCAATCCATCCAACAATCAAGATCGTCATGTTTCCTCCAAAAAGTAAGGAGGGTACCAATCCCATGGATTGAGCCGCTAATCCCGATTCAAATGCGCCGATTTCGTTGCTGCTGCCAATGAACATGCTACTCACGGCGCTTACCCGACCTCGCATGTGATCGGGGGTAAATAATTGAGTGATGGTATTTCGGATGACCACACTGATCGAATCCAAAACCCCGCTGAAAAACAAGAAGAAAAATGCTACCCAAAAATGGGTGCTTAAGCCAAACCCAATCATGCAAATTCCAAATCCGAAAACCGCCCAAAGCAGATTTTTACCGGCGTTTTTCATCGGTTTTCGGAAGGCCAGTAAGAGGGCCATTCCTGCCGATCCGATGGCGGGAGCCGCGCGTAGCCAACCCAATTGGGTAGCACCAGCGTGGAGGATTTCATCGGCAAAAACAGGTAGAATGGCCACCGCACCTCCAAATAAAACCGCAAATAAATCCAAGCTGAACGCACTCAAAAGCACTTTGTGTTTGAAAACGTACTTCATGCCGGAAGTTAATCGGTCCCAAATCTTTTCTTGGTGGGAAACTCCCGCTTGATGTGGTATGGGAATACGAGAAAATGCGAGGAAACCGATGAAAAGAAAAGATAAAACCACCACATAACACCACTCGAAGGCAAATTCCGAACGGCGGCTGAGCCAACTGTAAAACAATCCGCCCATAGCAGGACCGCTGATCATGCCCATTTGCCAAATGGTGCTGCTCCAGCTTACTGCGTTACTCATCTTTTCTTTGGGAATTAAACTTCCCAAGGATGCAAAAGAGGCCGCCGCCATGAAACTTCTTCCAAATCCAACGCCAAAAAGGGCGGCGAAGATGAACCAAGTTACGGAATTTTCCATCCCGCTTCCCAATCCTAGGATTAAACCCAACACCGAGAGTTGAATAAAAAACATGGCACCCAAAGCCACTTTTTTCCGGGAATATTTGTCGGCAATGTGGCCGGCATACAAGGCCATACCAATGCTGGGAATGGCTTCTACCAAGCCGGCATAACCCAATTGGAGCTTGCTGTGGGTCATGGCCCAAATTTGCCAACCTGCGATGGTGGCCAACATCTGCAAGCCAAAGGTGAAAAAGAATCGATAAGCCACAAACCAGCGAAAGGCCCCAATTTGCAAGGCCTCAAACGGTTGGTGAGATGAATTTATTTTTTTGGAATCCATGGAGTTTCTTCCAAACCTTTTTGATGGGTGATGTACCTGGAGTAAACAAACAAATAATCACTGAGGCGATTGAGGAAAATTTGAAGAATGGGAGGCATGGATTCGGTATCGTTCAAAGCCACCAAAAGGCGTTCAGCTCGGCGGCAAACGCAACGAGCAATATGCGCATGAGCTTCCGCCGCATTCGAACCCGGTAAAATGAAGTGACGCATCGGCGGAACCACCTCATTCATCCGGTCCATCGCCTTTTCCAAACGTTCAACATCTTCGTTTTCCAAAGTCGGCAACTGAAAATTTTTGCCCGATTCCAAGGCCAAATGACTTCCCATGGTGAACAAACGATCTTGAATAAACAACAACAACTCGGTTGATTCCGATTCCAACGATTCACTTCGCAATAATCCAACGTGGCTATTCAACTCGTCAACCGTTCCATACGTCTCAATCCGCAAATCTGCTTTCGATACCCGACTCCCGCCAAGCAAAGAGGTGGTTCCGGCATCGCCCGTTTTGGTATAAATTTTCATGCCCAAATTTCGAAAGAAATCCCCATTTATTTTCTTCAATCTTATGTGACAATTTGTCGGAAATCCTACCTTGGCAAATCCTTTGCAGTTTTCTGAAAAAATTGGATTATGAGTCATCCCAACGAGCAAGAAAATCAACAGCCACAATCGGAAGAAAATAACGAAAATCAGCTTCAAGGAGAAGAAAATACCGATCAATCTCCTGATTCAACCCACAATACTACTTCAGATCCTCTGGCAGAATTGCAAGCGAAATTGGAGGAATCAGAAAAGAAGTATTTGTACTTGATGGCCGATTTTCAGAATTTACGTCAGAAAGCCGCACGCGAACGAATGGAACTCATTCAAAATGCTTCCAAAGATTTGATCATTGAATTGTTACCCGTTTTGGATAACTTTGAAATGGCCTTGACCAGCATGGAGCAAGCGGTTGACATCCAAGCTGTGAAAAAAGGAGTGGAACTGATTCATCAACAATACCTCGGAATTTTAAAATCAAAAGGGCTACAACCCATCGATGCCAAAGGACAAACCTTTAATACCGATGAACATGAGGCGATAACAACGTTTCCAGCACCCTCCGAAGAACAGAAAAATACCGTTTTCGATGTCATTTCGAAAGGATATAAGTTAAACGATCAAATGATTCGCTACGCCAAAGTGGTGGTCGCCCAATAAAATCCATGAGTAAACGCGATTTTTACGACGTTCTAGGCGTTGCAAAGTCGGCCTCTGCCGAAGAAATTAAAAAAGCTTATCGCAAATTAGCGATTCAATATCACCCCGATAAAAATCCGGGCGATAAGGCCGCCGAAGACAAATTCAAAGAGGCTGCCGAGGCTTACGAAGTTTTGAGTGATACCGATAAACGTGCCAAATACGACCGATATGGCCACCAGGCCTTTGAAGGCGGTGGATTTGGCGGCGGCGGCGGTTTCTCGATGGACGATATTTTCTCCAATTTTGGCGACGTTTTCGGTGATGCTTTCGGCGATTCGGGATTCGGGTCCTTCTTTGGCGGTGGCGGTCAGCGCCGAGGTGGAGCTCCCAAAGGAACCAACATTCGAATCAAGGTCAAACTCACCCTGGAAGAGATTTCAAAGGGAGTCGAGAAAAAAGTAAAAATAAAAAAGTATGTAGCTTGCGCCACTTGCAGTGGCTCTGGCGCCAAAGATGGAACATCTTACTCCAGCTGTAAAACCTGTAACGGTACCGGCGCGGTAAGAAAAGTCCAAAATACCTTCCTGGGTCAAATTGCGACTCAAACAACGTGTACCTCCTGCAACGGCGAAGGAAAAACGGTCACAGCAAAATGCGGAACTTGTTCCGGTGAAGGAAGGGTATACGAGGAAGAAACCATTTCGCTCAATATTCCAGCCGGCGTAGCCGATGGCATGCAGCTCAGCGTGGGCGGGCGTGGCAATGTGGGAGCTCGTGGTGGTCGCCCCGGTGATCTCATTGTAGTGATTGAAGAAGAAACCCACGAAGAGCTGAAGCGCGACGGTCATGATTTGATTTACGATTTAACCATGACCTTCAAAGATGCAGTTTTGGGTGCTTCCTTGGAAGTTCCAACCCTGGAAGGAAAAGTGAAAATTAAAATTGATCCCGGTACACACGCAGGAAAAATCTTACGATTGAAAGGCAAGGGACTTCCTGTATTAAACGGATATGGCCGAGGAGATTTATTGATTTACACCAATATTTTTGTACCCACCAAGGTAAGCTCTGAGGAAAAAGAGTTATTGGATAAAATGGGAGAAATGCCCGGATTTAAAATTGAATCGGAAGGAAAACAGAAAGGCTTTTTTGAACGAATGAAGGATTATTTCGGAAATGGTTAACCGATTTGATCTTCCAGTTTTTTGAATGATTTCTTAGCGTTTCCTTCGTACAAACTTTGATAAACGGCCTCCACAATGGGGGCCTTTATATTTTTTTCAATGCAAATTTGTCGAATGGCTGGGGTGGCAAAATATCCTTCGGCCACCATGCCCAATTCAACCTTGGCACTTGCCACACTGTACCCACGTCCAATCATATTCCCAAAGGTTCGGTTTCGGCTAAATTGGGAATAGGCCGTTACGAGAAGATCGCCCAAATAGGCGGGTTCATGCATCTTTCGCTTGATTTTATGAATTTTTTTGGTAATTCGCTTCATTTCTCCAACTGCCGAGGAAACCAAAACAGCTTGGAAATTATCGCCATAACCGAGGCCTTTGGCAATTCCACACGCCATGGCGTAAATATTTTTCAGTACGGCAGCATATTCGGTGCCGATCAAATCCTCCGATGTTTTCGTTTTGAGGTGTTTTCCGGCCAACATACCCGCAAATTCTTGGGCTATTTCTTCCCGGCCGGCAATGGTGAGGTAACTCAAACGCTCTTCGGCAACTTCTTCGGCATGGCAGGGTCCTGCAATAACCAAAAGCTGCGATGAGTCAACCGAATAATGGTCGTTCAGAAATTCGGCAACAATTTGCTTGGTCTCTGGAATCATTCCCTTGATGGCAGAAATGACCACTTTGTTTTCAAAATCTGAAGATTCAATGGATTTCAGAGAGGCACGCAAAAAGGCGGCAGGAACAGCTAAAATCACCCAATCTGCGCCTTGAAAGGCAAGGTGAATATCGGTTGTAACCGTAAGCAAAGAGGTTGGATAGTGAACAGAGGATAAGTATTTAGGATTGAAACCTTCATTTTGAATGGTTTCGGCTTGTTCGGAATCACGAACCCACCATGTTAGGGGAAGTTGGTTATCGGTGAGGAGTTTAGCCAAGGCACTTGCCCAACTACCACCCCCAATGAGTGCTATTTTCTTCACTTTTTCTGGAAACTGTCGTACAACTTCGACTTCTCCACCACTTCCACCATTTCTTTGTCTTTCAGGTCTTTGGTGATGGTGCTCGTTGGAGCAATCACCACCTCATCGCCCTTCTTCAATCCAGATAAAATGGAAATGTAGGTGTCGTCTTGAATTCCCAAAGTTACAGGACGAATTTCAACCTTTCCTTTTTGGTGGACAAAAACAACTTCTTTCAACTTTTCTTCTTCAATCGAAACTTCTTTATCGCCCTCTTGCTCGGCTTCGGCGTTTCGTTCAGCTTCCATTTCCGTGATAAATTTTCCTTTACTGTCTTGAGTTCGAATGGTTACCGCAGCGATAGGAACGGTAACTTGGGCAAAGGCCTCATCGGTTTTGATTTCTACCGTGCCACTTAAGCCAGGACGGAAAGGAAGAGGATTCTTTTTCAAAAGTTCGGCATACGATTCACGCAAGATGAGGACTTTAACCGGGTAGTTGGTTACCTGATCACTGATGTTATTAACTGCCTGATTGGCCGCATTGGCAATTTCGGTAACAACACCCTTGAATTTTTTTCCAGGGTAGGCATCCACCTCCACTACGGCAGTATCACCAAGTTGAACATTCACAATATCGTTTTCGTTCACATCTACTTTCACCACCATTTTATTCAAATTGGCGATGCGGATCATTTCCGTTCCTGCCATTTGACTGGTTCCAACCACTTTTTCTCCAACTTCAACATTCAGTTGAGTCACAATTCCGGTAATGGGCGAATAAATATCGGTCCGTCCGAGATTTTCTTGGGCCTCTTTCAACGTTGCTTCGGCAGAATTTAAGGTGAATCTAGCGCCTTCAACGGTTTGTTTTGCTGCTTCTAACTCTTCCAAGGCGCCTTCGTACTGGGCTTTGGTGGCTTGATATTCGGCTTCGGAAATAACAGCCTCTTTGAACAAACGATCGCTGCGTTTGAACGACGCCTCGGTATTCCGGAATGAGGCCTGAACTTGGCCCAATCGCGCCCTTGACTGATTCAAGGCCGCACGGCTATTGTTCACCGCTGCGCGGGCACGGTCTAAATTGGCCAGAATGATTTTTGGATTGATTTGAATGAGCAATTGCCCTTTTTGAACGCTATCGCCCACCCGAACGTTAACAGCCGTGATTTCGCCGGAAATTTCGGGCGATATTTTCACTTCCAATTCCGGAACGACTTTTCCATTGGCCAATACCGTTTGAACGATGTTTCGAAGTTCTACTTTTTCAACGGCAACTTTGGTAATTTCAGGTTTGCCAATAACTCCCGCTTTTTGTAGGCCGATGAGACCAACGACCAAACCAATGGAAGAGAAAAGAATGATTTTCGTGCGTTTTTTCATGGGATTGATTAAAATTGGAGTGGTTTGCCTTGGTAGAACTCGAGAATTTTCAAGCGCAGCCACAAACGGTATTTGCTTTGCAACAAATTTGACTCGGCTGCGATCAGATTATTTTTCAAGTTGAGGTAATCAACGGTGTTCAGTAACCCTTCCTGGAATCGTTTTTCGGCATAGCTAAAGCTTTCTTTTTGAGCATCCAGGGCTGCGAGATCGGCATCGTAATCTTTTTGAGCTGCTTGATAATTCGTTACCGATTGAGCTATGCTTTGGTAGAGGTTATTGTTGGTTTGAAGTTGGTTCAGTTTCGCTCGTTCAACGTTAATTTTGGCCGAAGTAATGGAGCGTTGAACGTTTCCAGCGGTGAATAAGGGAATGCTCAGGTTAAAACCTAAACTGGATCCCAAGTTATCGGTAAATTGATTGGTGAAGGATTTCCCTTCTGTTTTAATTCTCGGCGAAAGCGACATAACGGGGATTTGGCTTCCGAAAACATATCCAATCGGAACGGTATCAAATCCATTGTTGACGAATGATTTGGCAGCGCTCGAATACACAGTACTCATGGATCCGAAGGCCGAAAGGGTAGGAAGTGCAGATGCTTTGGCCACATCGAGCAACTTTTCGGCAGCTTTGAGGCGTTCGATTTCTCTTTTAACTTCGGGTTGCGTTTCCAAGGCGTCTTTAACCACTTGGTCAATGGAAAAAGAGGGGAGAGCGCTGGGCTGAATCGCAGCGGGGTAAACGATATCGAAGTTCTCACTGTGAGGAAGCTGCATCAGCTGTTCCAAAGTGAGTTTAGACAGGGTGAGGTTGTTTTCAGCGCTCACTACATTCCGTTTTTCTTGGGCCCATTGGGCTTTGAGGTTGAGGTAATTGTCTTTTGAATTGGCACCGGCGTCGACCATTTTTTTCATGCGTTCCGCTTGATCGTTGGTGCGTTGGCTGCGGTCTTGGGCGATGCGCAACGATTCTTTCGCAAAAACTACCGAAAGGTAGGCGTTGGTCACCTGAAGTGCGATGTTATTTTGAATGGCCTTAAAATCCAATTCCGATGCTTGAAGGTTCAACTGCTCGGCTTGGATGTTGTTTCGAATTCTTCCGCCGGCATACAGAATTCCAGATCCAGAAACCGATGCATTGTTGGCCCGGATGGTGGTATTTTCAAAGGTATTGGTGAACGGATCGATGGATCGACCGAAGTTAAAATTTTGGCCTAAGGATCCGTTTACGGTGGGAAATTGTTGTTTTTTGGCCACTTGGGCCGACATCTTCTGCTGTTCTAACGAGAGTTCAGCTTGCTTGATGGAAAGGTTATTTTTTTGGGCTTGTTCGATGCAGCGAACCAAATCCCACGGTTGAGCGAAAACGCACAGGGGGAAAAGAAAAAAGAGGGAAAGAAGGATTTTCATCGCATCGGCAAAATTAAAGGAAATCAGTCAAAACGACGAAAAAAATATGTAAACCGTTGCCGAGATTAACCTCGATTTTTGGAGTTTTTTGCTTCTACGCTAAGGGTGGCGTGTGGAACGGCAATCAACCGCTCTTTAGGAATGAGTTTTCCCGTTTCTCGGCATACCCCGTAGGTTTTATTTTGAATGCGAATGAGGGCATTTTCGAGGTGATCGATAAACTTTTTCTGCCGACCGGCAATTTGGCTTAATTTTTCACGCTCGGAGGAGGCAGAACCATCTTCCAAAGTTAAATATTCACTGGAAGTATCGGCCCCAGAATTGTTATCGTTCATGAGTTGTTCTTGGTAGTACAAAAACTCCTCCCGAGCTTTTCCCAATTTGTTAAGAATAATTTCACGGAAAAATTCCAATTCCGAATCTGAATAACGGGTTTTCTCGCTCATAATGGGTAAATTTTACATCAACATTAACCAAAGATTTTCGTCTTCAATGTCAACTAAAGTTCCTTTATCCATCTGAATTTCAGACATAAACAAAAGTTCATCAGCCAACACTTCTTCGCAAATATAGTTTTGGAATTCAATAATTGCACCCTTGATGTTTTCATTGGTGTGAAAGGCCAGTCGAATGCGATCGGTTACTTCCAAGCCACTGCTTTTACGGAAATTTTGAACGCGATTGATAAACTCCCTCGCTAGGCCTTCTTTTCGAAGATTTTCAGAGATGTGGATGTCGAGCGCCACCGTAATGGATCCTTCTACGGCCACCAACCAACCCGGAATATCTTCCGAAATAATTTCAACATCGTTTAAATCAAGGGCAACGGTTTCTCCGTCCAAAACGAGGTTGAATTGCCCTGTTTTTTCGAATTCGCGAATGTGTTGTTGTTCCAGTGCCGAAATAGCGCCAGCCACCGCCTTCATTTTTGCCCCCATACGGGTGCCTAAACTTTTAAAGTTGGGTTTTATTTTTTTGACCACCACCCCGGCCGTATCTTCCATGAATTCGAGGGATTTTACGTTAACTTCCGCTAAAATGATGGCGGCTACGTCCTCAATTTGCTTCTTCATGTCCGGCGAATCTGCAGGAATGAGGATGCGCGAAAGAGGTTGGCGAACTTTGATTTTTTCCTTTTTTCGAAGTGATAAAACCATGGAACTGATGGTTTGTGCAAAATCCATCTTTTGTTCCAAATCAGCATTGAAATCCTGCTTGGATAGTTCTGGGAAATGGGTAAGATGCACGGATTGTTGGTTGCCGTTCAAATTCTGCCACATCCAATCGCTGAAAAAGGGAGCGAATGGCGAAGCCAATTGCGCTAAGGTCGAAAGTACGCGGTGCAAGGTTTGGTAAGCGGAAAGTTTATCCTCGTTCATTTCACCTTTCCAGAAACGGCGGCGGTTCAGTCGAACATACCAATTGGAAAGGTCTCTGTCTACAAAATCTTCCAAAGCTCGGGCTGCAGGAGTAGGATCAAAATCGTTCATTCGATCCATCACGATTTGTTGCAAAGAAGATAATTTTGAAAGGATCCAACGGTCCATCTCCGGGCGATTTTCTACTTCTGCCGAATGGGAATCAAATCCATCGATATTGGCGTAAAGGGCAAAGAACGAATAGGTATTGTACCACGTTCCGAAGAATTTTCGGTGGGCTTCGGTAATCCCACTTTCATCAAATTTTAAATTGTCCCACGGTTGAGCATTGGTAATCATGTACCATCGGGTAGCATCGGGACCGTATTTGGATAGGGTTTCGAACGGGTCAACGGCGTTTCCCAATCGTTTGCTCATTTTCTGTCCGAACTTATCTAAGACCAATCCGTTCGACACTACGTTTTTGTAGGCAACCCCATCGAAGACCAAAGTGGCGATGGCGTGTAAGGTGTAAAACCAACCCCGGGTTTGATCCACTCCCTCCGCAATGAAATCGGCAGGGAACGCCAAATTCCCATCAATTTTTTCTTTGTTTTCAAATGGGTAATGCCATTGAGCATACGGCATCGCGCCGGAATCAAACCAAACATCAATCAAGTCCGACTCGCGATGCATGGGTTGGCCATTGGTCGATACCAAAACAATTTGATCGACCACATTTTTGTGAAGATCGATGGATTGATAGTTTTCCTCACTCCAATTTCCGATTTCGAAACCCTCAAAAGGATTGGAAGACATCATTCCAGCGTCCATGGATTTTTTGATGTGGTGAAGAAGGGTTTCAACTGAATCGATGCAAACCGATTCTGAACCATCTTCAGTGCGCCAAATGGGCAATGGAATTCCCCAGAAGCGTGATCGGCTGAGGTTCCAATCGTTGCAACTTTCCAGCCAGTTACCGAATCTTCCGGTTCCAGTACTTTCGGGTTTCCAACCAATGGTTTTATTCAGTTCCGTCATTCGATCCCGAACTTGAGTCATGCGGATAAACCAAGAATCGAGGGGATAATACAAAATGGGTTTGTCGGTTCTCCAGCAATGTGGATAGTTGTGGCTGTATTTTTCTACTTTAAAGGCTTTTCCTTCCGACTTCAATCCTACGGCAATTTCTACATCGGCCGATTGTTCGGGTTTTTGGTCTTCGGGGTAATATTCGATTTTAACGAATTTTCCTGCCATGGGACCACAGTGGGAAGTGAATTTTCCTTGCAAATCCACCAAGGGCGTAGGATTTCCGTTTTCGTCGGCCACCAAAAGCGGTGGAACTCCGTGTTCTTTCGCTACTTTGGCGTCGTCTGCACCAAAGGTGGGGGCGGTATGTACAATCCCAGTACCATCTTCGGTGGTAACAAAATCGCCGGTGATGATTTGAAATGCCTTTTCGGGATGCTCCATAGGAATTGCCCAAGGCAATAACTGATGGTACTGAATGCCCAATAAGGAAGATCCACGGAAGGTTGATTGGATGTAAAAAGGCGTTTTTCCTTCTTCTGTTGGTGATTGTGCCGCCTCAATTGAATCGACTTTTTGGAATTTTCCTCCCAATTGAACGGGGATGAGCGCTTCCGCAAGAACAATTCGAATGGATTCTTGGGTGTAGGGGTTAAGGGTGTGAACCAACGCGTAGGAAATGTTGGGACCTACGGTAAGTGCGGTATTGGAAGGGAGGGTCCACGGGGTGGTGGTCCAAGCGAGGAAGTGTATTTTTCCCGGTGTGGACCCTGCTATCGATTCGAAGGTGCTTCGCGACGATTCCTTCATTTCGAACATGGCTACGACGGAAGTATCCTTTACTTCTCGGTAACATCCGGGTTGGTTGAGTTCGTGGGAGGAGAGACCGGTTCCGGCGGCAGGGCTATAGGGTTGAATGGTGTATCCTTTGTATAAAAGGCCCTTATTGTAGATTTGAGCGAGCAGCCACCACACCGATTCCATGTATTTATTGTGGTAGGTGACGTATGGCTGATCCATATCGACCCAATAACCCATCATTTCGGTTAGGCGATTCCACTCGTCGGTATATTGCATGACTGTGGTTCGGCAAGCCTGGTTATATTCTTCTACGGTAATTTTCTTGCCGATATCTTCTTTGGTGATGCCCAATAACTTTTCAACGCCAAGTTCGATGGGAAGTCCGTGGGTGTCCCAACCTGCTTTCCGATCGATCCGGAAACCTTCCAAGGTTTTAAATCGACAAAAGATATCTTTGATGGCGCGTGCCATGACGTGGTGAATTCCAGGTTTTCCGTTAGCGGATGGAGGCCCTTCGAAGAATACAAATGGTTTGTTTTCAGGTCGCTGATCGATGGATTTTTGAAAAGTGTGATCTTCTTTCCAATATTGTTGCATGGATTCAGCGATGGAAACCATTTGAAGTTGGGAAAACTCTGGGAAACGATGATTCATGATAATTCAGGTTGCCGCAAAGGTACTATTTTTTGAAATAGGTTCGAAAAAGAGGGGATGAAAAGTGATGGGGATAAAAAAAATATTTCGAAAAAGAAAGCAAGGATAAAATCAAATTGATTTTTGTAAGTGCAATAAAAGTAAAGGTTTAACGAAATGGAGTGGCAAGAAAAAGCCGTGAATGAAAAATTGTACGGTTAAGAACTCTGAAATATTTTGTGACAGGTGCGTGAAGTTTTGGTAAATTTTTTTTAGGTTTGGGGTTTGATAAACCTGTCAAAGGTGTGTCCGCTATTTTGGTAATTTTCAATGAAACGGAAATTACGGATGTAGAGGTTGCATCTTTAGGCTAAAAACATGATAAAATAAAACAACCAAATATTTATGCTTCGTAAACTGTTTATTGGACTATTCCTCGCGGCGACTGCTGCGTTGCAGGTACTTGCCCAGGGCAATGGTACCTTGCAAGGGAAGGTGACCGATGCTTCCACCAACGAAGGTGTTCCATTCGCTACCGTTGTAGTGAAAATGGGAGGCGTTCAAAAGGGAGGTGTTTTCACCGATGAAAGCGGTAAGTACAAGTTTTCGGCTTTGGCCCCCGGCACCTATGACCTAGAGGTTACGGTAGTTGGGTATTCCAAAACCATTAAACAAGGTATTTCCGTAAACTCAGACAAGATCACGTTCGTGAATTTGAGCCTGAAAAAAGGGCTTGACATGGGTGGGGTCGACATTTCAACCTACAAAGAGCAGTTGGTTGATCCCGGTAAAACCAGTTCTGGGGGAACCATTTCTCGCCAAGACATCGAAAAGATGGCTGTGCGTGACGTTGTTTCTTTGGCGGCCAACGTGGCCGGTGCCGTTCAGGCCGACGATAACCGAGGAATTAACCTTCGTGGAGGTCGTGAGGAACAAACCACCTACTTCGTAGATGGTATTCGTGTTCGTGGTTCTTTGGCACTTCCCAACTCTGCGATCCAATCTGCAACCGTGGTAACTGGTGGGGTTTCTGCCCAATACGGTGATGCTACTTCAGGGGTAATTTCGGTTACAACGCGTGCGGGTACCAAGGATTTCAGCATGGGCGGTGAGGTTTTAACTTCCCAGTTTTTGGATCCTTATGGGTACAACTTGGTGGCATTGAACTTTTCTGGTCCATTGGCGGTTAAAAAAGAAGGCGTTGATGAGTTAGGAAAACCTAAGGTTCGTCCAATTCTATCGTACTTCTTGGCTGCTGAAGCTGAAAAGACAAAAGATAACAGCCCTTCTGCGTTGGGAGTATGGCAATTGAATGAGGATGTTTTGAAAAGAATTCAAGAAAATCCCCTTCGTCCTTCTCCAACCGGAACTGGTTACATTCAAAATGCCTTGTTCGTTACTCAAAAGGATTTGGTTAATGTTGCTGCTCGTCCGAATGCTGATTATCAGCGTTTGAGCTTGAACGGTAAATTGGATTTCACTCCGAATGATAAGATTACACTTACATTAGGAGGAACATTCAACAACGATCAAGGGAAAGACTACGGTCGTATCAATGCCTTGTTCAACTACCCCAACGTATCTAACTTCAATAACTCTACTTACCGTGTTTACGGTCGTTTCAAGCAAACTTTTGGAGGTAACACAGGTCCAAAAGAAGGTGAAGCTGCCCAAAAAAGCACTTCCAATGTTAAGTTGAGTTATTACCAAGTTCAGGTAGATTACACCAAAACAACTGGCTTATCTCAAGCAGACGGCCTAGGTTTAAATCCGTTCAATTACGGTTATCACGGTAAGTTTGCTGAAAATATGGGTGCATTTTACGTTGCTCCTAATCCAAACGATACAACCTTATTGTTGCGTCCTAGCGATTCATCCGTAGTTCTTGGTCCAAATGGCGATACTGTTCGTATTGGTAACCTATCAGCCTATCATGTAGGTTTCAATATCGATGGTTTCAATTGGACTCCAGGTACGGTTGATTCTCGTTTGGCGGCCTACAACCAATCTATTTTCAATTCTTTGGGTTCCAGTTTCTTTGGCACCAACCAGCAAATTTTCCAAATTGCCGGAGGTTTTGCTAATGGTCAAATGCCAGGTAGCGTTTATTCCATCTGGACAGCTCCTGGAATTCAGCCCAATGGTTTCGGAAAAAGTGAAACCAACCTTTTCCGTTTAACGGGTCAAGGTTCGGTTGATATTGGTAAACACAGTTTGATCTTCGGTTTGGAATACGATCAGCGTACCGACCGCAGTTGGAACGTTTCTCCTTTGAGCAACTCTTTAGGTATTTGGGGATTGGCTCGTAGCTTGACCAACCGTCATATCTCTGAATTGGATTTGAACAATCCTATTTTGGGGTTGAACCAATTCACAGGAAATGTTGATACGGTAACGTTTAACCGTTTGTATTCTGCAGAAAATCAGAGCACGTTTGATTCTCGCTTGCGTCAAGCCCTCAACAAGGATACCTTGGAGTGGATTGGTATTGACGCTTTAGATCCAAGTTTGTTGAAATTGGATTATTTCTCTGCAAATGAATTGTTAAATAACGGACAGTCGTACATTGGTTACTTCGGTTATGATTATTTGGGTAACACCAAAAATTCTTCGAATGACCAATTGGCATTTTTCACCGATTCTGTAAATCGCCCAATTTCTCCATATACGCCTATCTATACCGCAGGTTACTTGGAAGATCAATTCACTTTTGATGATTTGGTGTTCAAGGTAGGTTTACGTGTTGACCGTTTTGATGCGAACCAGCCTGTATTGAAAGATCCTTACTTGTTGTATCCTGCAAAAACAGCTGGAGAAGTTGATGGAACATTGAATCCAACTGGAGCACATCCTGGAACCATTGGCAACGATTACGTTGTTTATGTAAACAGCGAAACCAATCCAACCACCATTTTGGGATACCGTTCTGGAAATCGTTGGTTTGGTGCTAACGGACAAGAGTTGAGCACAGCTAACGGGTTGGCTCAAAACTCTGTAACTGGTCGTATCACTCCTTACTTGAATACTCCAGGAATCCTTACGGCTTCCGATGGAGAACGTGGTAAAGAAATGAAAGAGGCGTTCGATAACTACAAGCCTCAGGTTAACTTGATGCCTCGTGTGGCCTTTACATTCCCCATCTCCGATGAGGCCATGTTCTTCGCTCACTACGATATCTTGACCAAGCGTCCATCCAATAACTTCCGTTTTGATCCTACCGATTACTTCTACCTTGCTAACGTGGGTGGAACCATCAATAATCCCGATTTGAAACCAGAGCGTACCATCGACTATCAGTTGGGCTTTAAACAAAAGCTTGGTACTTCATCTGCTTTGACCATTCAGGCTTACTATCGTGAGATGCGTAACATGGTTCAGATCATTCCGATCAACTTCGCTTATCCTGTGAATTACTTCACGTATGGAAACATCGACTTTGGTAACGTTAAAGGTTTGACCGTTGATTACGATTTGCGTCGTTCTGGAAATGTTCGTATGACAGCTTCCTACACCTTGCAATTTGCTGAAGGAACAGGTTCTAACGCAAACTCAGCAAGCACCTTTGTTAACTTAGGCTTGGATGCGATTCGTACTCCATTTGCTTTGAGTTTCGATGCTCGTCACCGCATTGTTACCAACTTGGATTACCGTTTTGGTACAGGCAAAAACTATACAGGACCTAAGTCAACCGCACTTCGTGCTATTTTTGAAGGTTTTGGATTCAACTTCACAGCCAACTACATCTCTGGAACTCCGTATACTCGCCAGCGTTTGGTTACTCCTGCTGCTGCTCCAAACATTGGAGGTCGTACTCAGCAAAAGGGCGATATCAACAGCAGCCGTTTGCCAGGTCAATTCCGTGTTAACTTCCGTTGCGATAAGGACATTAACATTCAAGTTGGAACCAATGAAAATGGTAAACCAAAATATTTAAGCACCACCATTTATTTGCAAGTTTTGAACTTGTTGGATGCTCGTAATATTCTTGGTTCTTATGCTTACACCGGTTCTCCATCTGACGACGGTTACCTTGCTTCTCCTCTTGGAGCTCAACAGTTGCAAAGCGTATTTAGCCAGCAATCATTCATCGATTTGTACCGTGCAGCGATGGATAATCCAGGTTTCTACAGCTTGCCACGCCGTACCCGTCTAGGTATTCGTTTCAACCTATAATTAGAAGAAAGCACAAGATTATGAATACAAAGAAAATCATTTGGAGCGCTTTTGCCTTGTTCTTGGCAGCCTTTTCGGCTTCAGCCAAAGAAGACTTGAGCCCTGAGGGACAAAAAAGCAAAATGCAGTTGCAAGCCTTACGCAGTCGCGTAAATAAATTGGCTTCCAATTGTAATCCTGCAACAGCACGTACCAACTTGGACATTAACAATGTTCGTGCAGCTGTTTTAGGTGGAGGTGACATGTGGTGGAACTTGGCAGATGCTCAGTACGAGGTGCCAAAAATCCCATCAGGTAGTACTACCCCTAAAAAACATGCACTTTTCGCAGGTTCCGTTTGGATTGGTGGTATTGATGCCGGTAAACAATTAAAAGTTGCTGCTCAAACGTACCGTCAAACAACCGTTCTTGGTGTTGGCTTCTGGCCCGGACCGTTAACGGCCGATGGTTCTGCAATCGCTTACAATAGTGAATGTTTGAAATACGACCGTCACTGGAAATTG
>JAIYBD010000112.1 GCA_027488715.1 Bacteroidota bacterium
GCCAATGCAAACTCATGGGCGTGCACATCAATTTTGCGCCGGTAATGGATATCAACAACAATCCCGACAATCCGGTCATCAACTTTCGTTCTTTTGGAGAGGACAAAGAAAATGTTACCAGAAAGGCATTAGCGGTTGCGCGTGGGTTACAAGAAGAACGTGTCATGGCGTGTTCCAAACACTTCCCTGGACACGGAGATACCAATACCGATTCCCACGAAGATTTACCAACCATTTCCGCTTCCCTTTGACGCATGGACTCTTTGGAATTGTTTCCGTTTCGAGAAGCGGTAAAAAAAGGCATTGGCGCAACCATGGTGGCTCATTTGAACGTACCCGCCCTTGGCGATTCTGCCCGCACTCCCACCACCTTGTCGCAAAAAGCCATCCAAGATTTATTGCAAGACGAGCTTAAATTCAAAGGTCTCACCTTTACGGATGCCTTGAATATGAAAGGCATTTCCAAATATTACAATCCGGGAGAATTGGAAGTTCGAGCCTTGGAGGCCGGAAACGATGTGTTGCTTTTTGCCCAAGATGTTCCTCTGGCGATTGAAGAAATTAAAAAAGCTATCTTATCAGGGAGATTGGATGAAAAGGAAATGGAACGTAAGGTGAAGAAAATTCTTCGTTCTAAGTATTGGATGGGTTTATCGTCCATCGTTCCCGTTGATACGACCCGATTAACCGAACGTCTTCAGCCCGAGGAAAATTGGGAATTGGCGCGCACCATTTATGAAGAAGCGGTTACCTTGGTTAAGAACGACTCCCTTTTTCTTCCCATTCTTCCATCGGAAACCCAAGAAGTGGTATGCATTGTGGTTGGAAACAACAAAAATCAAGAAATCATTTCCGAAAACATTCGGCTTTCTGGAAGATCAACCCTCATTCATGTCGATTGGAAAGCCGACACTTCGGTATTGAATCATCTTTTTGATTCCATTTCTTTACCGCAAAAAATTCAGTATTTCCTTCAGATTCCGACGGTTTATCCCAAAAAGCAATTCGGCATGCCCGAGCTGTTTTTGGCCTGGATGGACAGTGTGGCTCAACGAATACCCAGTGGGGTGATGGTTTTAGGGAATGCCTATGCCTGCAAGTATTTCGACTCCTCGTATCGGGCGGTTAGCGTAGTGTATGAAAACACTTCCATGGCCCAGTTAACAGCAGTTCAAGTGGTTTTTGGCGCCATTCCTTTCAAAGGTGCCCTTCCCGTTACCGCCGGGAATTACTCCCATTGCTCTGGAATTTGCATGGCTCCGCTCAGCATCCCATCGGTTGGAAAACCCATTGCTTGGTCCCGAGAATATCAACTTTTATCCCAAAAAGTTGATTCCATTGTCCAAATCGGACTTTCTCAAAATGCCTATCCTGGATGTCAGGTCATCATCATTCACCGCGACCGCATCGTTCACCGAAAAAATTACGGTTACCTGGATTATTCCAAAACCCAGCCGGTAATTTCCCAAACTATTTACGATTTAGCGTCGATCACCAAAGTAGCATCCACCACCAATTTGTTGATGATGGCCCGGGAAGATGGGAAGTTTAAGCCCACGGATACGTTGGGGAAATTGGAACCCAATTGGCAATTCACCAACAAAGCCTCCCTTTCCATGGCCGAATGGATGACTCACCAAGCAGGCTTACCGGCTTTCATTCCCTTTTATCAAAAATGGGATCTCAGAAATCCTGATCGACCCTTGGTTTGCGATACTCCGAATTCTGACTTTCGCCTTGAAATCGCCAAAAATCTTTGGGGAAATAATGATTTACCAGCTTTGATGTTCGATAGTGTTCTCAAATCTCCGCTTCAGGGAAGAGGTTTGTACAAATACAGCGATTTGGGATTCGGAATTGGTCAATATCTGTTGGAATTGTGGTACCGGAAACCGGTTCATCTTCAATTTGAAGAAAAAATTGCAGCTCCCATGGGATTAGCTACGGCCACTTTTCTTCCGTTGAAAAAATTCCCAATGACCCAAATTGCACCAACGGAAGAAGACAAAATCTTCCGAAAACAAGTCGTTCGGGGGTATGTGCACGACCAAACGGCAGCCATGAAAGGTGGAGTAGCAGGTCATGCTGGACTTTTCTCCAACGCCACTGATCTTAGCAAAATCGGTTACTTATGGATGAGAGAAGGTTGGTATGGAGATGAAGCGTTGCTTTCTGATCGGGTCATTTCCTCCTTTTCGCAACCGTATTTCCCCGGCAACCGACGTGGGTTATGTTTCGACAAACCTGCCGTTGGCCAAAGTGGAAGCCCCTGCAGCAAAAGCACCCCGCCCTCGACCTTTGGCCACACCGGATTCACCGGAACCTGCATTTGGGTAGATCCTGAAAATGAGTGGGTATTTGTCTTTTTATCCAACCGAGTTCATCCCTTTGCCGAAGTGAATAAATTGGCTTCGCTTAATATTCGAACCCTCATTCAAGAAGAATTGTACCAATTCAAAACCGAAGACGGTGGCGAAAAAATGGGAAAATTGCCGAAAGAAGGATTGGATTAAGATCGATCTAGCTCGTCCAAATCCACGTTGAGTTGGTGGAGGAATCGGTGAAAGATGGGCGCGAAAAAAACAGCAAAGATGGATAAAAATGCTACGCCGCTGTACAAGGCGTAAAAGCTGGAAAATAGTTTTGCGGCGTCATTCGGCATTTTATCCACCGGACCCATTCCCGTTAAAATCATGCTGGCATTCAGTAAAGAATCCACCCAATTGAGTTTTCCCAATAGATGATATCCCACCATTCCCAATCCCACCGAAAACGACATCAATCCAAAAGAAAACAATAGGCTACGCCGAATTTTCTTCTGAAAATCGTGAACGGGATGAAGGGGCCTTCGGCCGTTTTGACGAGGAGTACGGATCATTCAAAAATTTTCTTGAGCACCTCGATGGTGTAATCTACCTCTTCCAAGGTGTTGTGCTTACCGAACGAAAATCGAACAGCTGGAGCATCCATGTCCCGATCCATTTCGGCCAAAACGTGACTCCCTTTTGTGGCTCCACTGCTGCAGGCCGAACCTCCAGAACAACTGATTCCGTTTAAATCCAATTGAAACAATAACATGTCGGGACGAGCAACCTTGGGAAAATTTACATTGAGTACGGTGTATAAACTTTTCTGCAAATCACCACTGGTTCCATTGAAGGAAATACCGGGAATTTCTTGTGTCAGTCGCTGAATGAAATGCTGTTTTACGGCTTCAATTTTCTTTCGTTTCTCAGGCATGATCGAATAGGCCAATTCCAACGCTTTAGCCAAACCAACCATACCGTAAACGTTTTCGGTTCCACCTCGCATGCTGCGTTCTTGTCCGCCACCTGTGATGAACGGGTGCAATTTTAGTCTCTTATTGATGTACAAGAATCCCGTTCCTTTGGGTCCGTTAAATTTATGCGCTGCTGCCGTGATAAAATCAACCGGAAGCACCGACAAATCGTGCTCGAAATGCCCC
>JAIYBD010000250.1 GCA_027488715.1 Bacteroidota bacterium
AAGTAATAGTTGGTTAGGGTATTTTCGATGAATTCATCGTGCAATTGCTGAACATCCGAATTATCGTGCCAGTAGCTTTTGAGAAACTGCGCCTTTTCAACATTTCCATGAAAATAAGTATCGATTAACCAATTGATTTTTTCTTCCTTACTAAATTTCGAAAATCCTTGAATGGGTTGAGTCATGCGTTTTATTTCAGTAACAAAAAGTTAAACAAAAATGTTTTTGAATAATGAACAAGCTTAATGAGAAGCAGATTCTTGCTGGTACAACTTGCGTTCCTTGATGATCTGCACCACCGCTTCTGGAATATAATTTTCCCAGCCAGGAAGACCCAATTGAATCATTTTCTCCACCTGCCAACTTCTCATTTGAGAAAGTTTGTGGTCTTCAATGTAAAGATCCTTTACTTTTCCATGATCCACCAAGAAATTCAACAAACCACGAACGGAAGATTCCGGACGAAAATTTTCTAAGGTATGCACTTCTCCGCTTTCATTGGACGTGGGGTACAAATACATTTTGATATTTCCCCCGAAGCCACGTCCGAAAGCTTCTAAAATACCTCCTTTCATTCCTTCGTACCAATGCTCTTCGAAAATGGATGCAAACCGGTCTACGCCAAGCACCATTCCAATTTTCTTTCCTCGATTGAATTTATCTAAATACTCGGCGATGGTAAAATAGCGCATGAAGTTCGAAATAATGACCTTATTTCCAGTCGTAGAAAGCATATCTACGCGTTCTAAGAAATCCTGATCATTCAATTCTCCGTGCTTTTCGAGCTCCCTTAATGTCAGTTCAAACAGCACCGAAATATTTTTTTGCTCAACATCCTCTTCTTTCTTGAATGCTTCCAATCCTTTATCCAGCATATCCAAGTTAATCTTCATCAACGGACGGAAACGGCCTCTAAGAACGAAACTGTGTTTTTTATACAGGTATTCAGAAGGCTGAATAACTTTTCCAGAGGGATCGAAAATGGTGGCTTCCGTATATCCAAATTTCACCAATTTTAGCGCTAGAATCCGGTTATCAAACTGTTTAAAGGCCGGCCCGTGGCACGAAATCATATCAATTTCAACGCGTTCCCGGCCTAATCCTTCCATCAAAGAATGAAGAAATTCTCCTTGATTATCCCTCAAATAAAAGGCAGCATAAATTAAATTCACTCCAAAAAAACCGGTTGCCGTTTGTTGCAATTGCGGACTATTATCATGCAAATTGATGTGAACCACCACTTCACTGGGTTCAGCTCCTTTTTCGTGTTGAAAACGTAAACCCATCCACCCCTGACCTTGGTTGGTTCGTTTGTAATTCAGGGCCTCCATGGTATTGGCAAAGGCAAAAAATTGGGTTTCCTCTTTTCGGTGCTCCAACATCTGTTCCAAATGCGGATATTCCCGATCCAACATTTGAAGAAGTCGATCCCGACAAACATAACGCTCGCACTTTCCGTAAATGCTGTCCGAAATTTTCATATCGTACGCACTTTGGCTGTAGGCAACGGTTCCACTTGCTCCACCCGCTTTGAAAAACAACGAAACCACTTCTTGACCGGCTCCAATTTCATTGAACGATCCGTAAATGTGTTGATTAAGATTGATGGTTAAGGCCTTTTCTAAGGGGTCGTACATCTGAATCATTTCGCTTTTCATCTTAGGGAATATTGAGGTATTTGTGGGTTTGAAGAGACAATCTCCATTGCGGATTGTTCTCGATAAACGAGCGAATCAAGGGATTCATTTTTTCCGACTTTTCCCATTCGGGTTGAAGGAACAAATGACAATCTTTTGGAACAAGAGGAACAAAATTCTGGGCCCATTCTAAATCGCTTTTGTGATTAACGATGATTTTCAATTCATCGGCTTTGGCCAATTCCGAATCCAATGGTTTTTTGAATTTTTTAGGAGATATGCAAATCCAATCGAAATCTCCTTGTATGGGGTAACAACCCGACGTTTCAATCCACACGGAAACGCCCATGGCATGAAGCGCTGTGGTCATGGGGGTACAATCTACCATGGCCGGTTCACCACCGGTAATCACCACGTTTTTTGCACCAGACTCGCGTACCCAAGAAGTCATTTGTTGAACTGAAATTTGAGGATGTTTGGATGCATCCCAACTTTCCTTTACGTCGCACCAAACACATCCCACATCACACCCTCCAATTCGAAGAAAATAAGCCGCTTTTCCTGAATTAAAGCCCTCTCCTTGAAGCGTGTAAAAATGCTCCATTAAGGGAAAAGTCCTATAATTCTCCTTATTTTCCAAAAAGTTCTACGGCTTTTAAGGTGTTTAACATCAACATGGTAATGGTCATGGGACCCACTCCTCCAGGAACTGGAGTAATGGCCGAGCATTTCGGAGCTACTTCATCGTACTTTACATCACCTTTCAACCGAAAACCTGATTTGGTATCCGATGCCGGAACACGGGTAATACCCACATCAATGATAACGGCTCCATCTTTTACCATGTCGGCTGTTAGAAACTCGGGTTTCCCCAATGCAGCAACGATAATATCGGCCTGAAGGCACAACTCTTTGAGATTGGTGGTTCGACTGTGGGTTATGGTAACCGTGCAATTTCCCGGCTCGGAATTGCGTGCCATGAGGATGCTCATGGGACTTCCTACAATATGACTTCTTCCAATCACCACACAATGTTTGCCAGATGTTGGGATGTGGTATCGTTTCAATAATTCGATCACTCCTGCTGGAGTTGCGGGGAGAAATGTTGGCAGGTTTAAGGCCATTCGACCAACGGAAGTAGGATGAAATCCATCCACATCCTTTTTTGCGTCGATGGCTAATGTAACCGTTAGTTCGTCAATGTGTTTGGGCAATGGCATTTGTACGATTAACCCATCGATTTCAGGATCTTGATTTATTTTTTCGATTTCTTCCACCAATTCTTGTTGAGAAATGGTTTCTGGGAAACGTTTAAGGGTAGAACGGAATCCAACCTCCTCACAAGCTTTCACCTTACCGGCTACATAGGTTTCACTCGCGCCGTTATTTCCAATGAGGAAGGCGCACAAATGAGGCGTTTTTTTTCCGGCTGAATAAAGCGCCTTAACTGCTTCAGCAATTTCCAAGCGAATTTGGGCAGAGGTGGCTTTCCCGTCGAGAACGATCATGATTAATCCAATTTTAGTACCGCCAAAAACGCACTCTGAGGAACTTCGACGGATCCAATTTGGCGCATCCGTTTCTTTCCTTTTTTCTGTTTTTCCAACAATTTACGCTTACGGGAAATATCACCGCCGTAACATTTGGCCGTTACGTCTTTTCGCAACGCTTTGATGGTTTCACGAGCAATGATTTTCGCACCGATGGCCGCTTGAATGGCAATGTCGAATTGCTGTCGTGGCAACAATTCCCTTAATTTTTCGCACATTCTGCGTCCAAGATCGTAGGCTTTGTCGGTGTGGATCAAGGCAGAAAGAGCATCCACTTGCTCACCGTTGAGTTTGATGTCCATTTTCACCAATCTCGACTCGCGGAAACCGATTTGGTAGTAATCAAATGAAGCATATCCGCGAGAAACCGATTTCAATTTATCGTAGAAATCGAATACAATCTCGCCCAAGGGCATTTCAAAATTCAATTCAATGCGGGTGGCAGTGAGGTAAACTTGGTTCTTCAAGATGCCACGCTTTCCCATGCACAATCCCATGATGGGTCCAATATACTCGGATGCGGTGATGATTTGTGCGTGAATGTAGGGTTCTTCAATGAAATCAATCAACGTAGGATCGGGCAAATCGGAAGGATTTCGCATTTCAAACGTTTCTTCCTTCTTCATGTGACAGATGTAGGAAACGTTGGGAACGGTGGTAATGACCGTCATGTTGAATTCGCGCTCCAATCGCTCTTGGATGATTTCCATGTGCAGTAGTCCCAAAAATCCGCATCGGAAACCGAAACCCAATGCAGCAGAACTTTCGGTTTCAAATACCAAAGAAGCATCATTGAGTTGAAGCTTTTCCATGGATTCACGAAGTTCTTCGTAATCTTCGGTATCTACCGGATAAATACCAGCGAAAACCATGGGTTTCACTTCAGTAAATCCGGCGATGGCTTCTTGGCAGGGATTTGCTACGTGGGTAATGGTATCGCCCACCTTTACTTCTTTGGATTCTTTGATGCCTGAAATGATGTAACCAACGTCTCCAGCATAAACCGTATCCCTTGGAGACATATCTAATTTCAAGATGCCAACTTCGTCGGCGAAATATTGTTTGTTGGTATTGACGAATTTTACAGGATCGCCTTTGGAAATTTTTCCATTCATAACGCGGAAATACGCAATGATTCCGCGAAAATTATTGTACACCGAGTCGAAAATAAGCGCTTGAAGCGGGGCATCCACTTCTCCTTTTGGGGCTGGAATGCGTTCTACAACGGCTTCCAAAACCTTATCGACTCCTTCTCCGGTTTTCCCGGAAGCGGGTAAAATGGAATCGCGATCGACGCCGAGCAAATCAACGATCTGATCTTTTACGACTTCGGGCTCGGCGCCGGGAAGATCGATTTTATTGAGGATGGGGATAATTTCCAAACCTTGGTCCAAGGCCAAATAAAGATTGGAAATGGTTTGTGCCTGAATGCCTTGGGAAGCATCTACAATCAAAAGAGCTCCTTCGCAAGCAGCGATGGAACGAGAAACTTCATAGGAAAAATCGACGTGTCCCGGAGTATCGATCAAGTTCAAAACATAGGGCTCGCCTTTGTAGGAATAGTTCATTTGGATGGCGTGCGATTTGATGGTAATTCCACGTTCGCGCTCCAAATCCATATTATCCAAGGTTTGATCCACCAATTCTCGGGAAGAAATGGTGTTGGTCATTTGCAATAAACGATCGGCCAAGGTCGATTTTCCGTGGTCGATGTGAGCGATAATACAAAAATTTCGGATATTTTTCATGCCTTACAAAGGTACAAATTTTGATGGAGTTTGAGGTAAAAACATTGGATTTTCTGCATTGTTTGTATCTTTCAGGATGGGAAAAAAGAAAGCATTTCTACTGCTCATCTTTGCTTTGATGATGGGATTGAAAAACCTTGCCCAGTCGTGCAAATTTTCGGTTCAATTTGCCGGACAACCCTATTCCATGAATACCCTTATTTACACGCCCACCGATACCGCTATTGTGATGCAACTGAAGTGTTATGTGCGGTACCTGCATCCGAAAAAACAAGTGTGGGAACATCAGTTAATGGATTTTTACTTAGCCGAAAAACCAATCGAATTGA
>JAIYBD010000195.1 GCA_027488715.1 Bacteroidota bacterium
CTCAAGCACTTCAAAATAAATTAGACAGTCTAAGGGTTGCAAATAATATCAAAGGTATTTCGGCTGGAGTTTTTCATCCCCGTATGGGAACGTGGAAGAGTGTATCAGGAATTTCGCATACGGGAACTCCATTAACTTCTGATATGCTTTTTGGAATTGCCAGCAATACGAAATTATTTACGGGTACCCTTATTTTGAAATTGGTGGAGAATAATTTGATTCAATTGAATGATTCTTTATTTAGATATCTTCCATCATATCATCATATCGATTCCAATATAACCATTCGGCAATTGTTGAACCATACCAGTGGTTTAGCTGATGTAACAAGTGTTCCCGGTTATCCTGATTCCATGATGAATAACCCCAATCGAATTTTTACAGCTCATGAAATGATGGGTTGGGCAGGTCCACCACTTTTCAGTCCGGGCACGAGTTGGAGTTATTGTAACACCAATTATTTATTGGCTGGAATGATAGCAGAAAGAGTAACAGGCCGTCCTTATCATCAATTGCTGAGAGATAGTATTCTTACTCCACTTCAATTGGATAGTACTTTTTTAGATGTTTATGAACGATTAGGATATCCTGTTGCCCAGCCTTGGCAAGCGGGAATAAACAATCATTCTATACCAAGAACTTCTGTTAATTCTGCCGCATGGTCGGCAGGAGCTATGTATTCAAATAGTAGCGAAATGTTGCAATGGTACAATGCACTATTCAATGGAAATTTTCTAGGAAGAAATTCCTTTGCCGAAATGACTCGTTTTGTAGGAACAGGTAATTATGGAATAGGAATTAGCAGAAACTCGGTAATTGGAAGAACAGTTTGGACCCATGGTGGAACCATTTGGGGTGGCTACAATTCCTCAATGATGTACGATACCGCAACCGGAATTGTTGTGTGTGTATTAATAAACCAACTTCCGGCTCAGGCCTATCAAATGGCTGCACAATTGCTTTCCATCATGGTTCAAGGAAATGTTGGAATAATCGACCCTAGCGGTACTAAAAACACCATTGAAATATTTCCAAATCCCACAGAAGGAATGTTTGAAGTAAGGCATGTTGAAGAAAAGGTCGGCCCACTAAAAGTGTTTGATGTATTTGGAAATCTCCTTTTTGAAACCAGTGAACGTTTTATTTCCTTGGCTCAATATCCAAAAGGAATTTATTTCTTACAAGGAATAACCTCATTAGGAAATGTAAACGTAAAAATTGTAAGGAATTGATATGACCTTTATTTTTCAATTCCAGAAGGAATTTAAAAATAAGATTGGAAGCCCCTTAAATCACTTTCGTCACACTCACCACCACGGCACACAAACGAACCGTATCAAAGATTTTCTCGGCAGAAATGCCCAATTCTTTTACGCTGTGCTCGTGGCTATTCACGCATTGCTGGCAACCGTTCACAGCGCTAATGCCCAAACTCAACAACTCAAAGAAAGGCTTTCCAAGTACGGGCTTCATCATGATGTTCATTCGCATCTTTGCACCCATGTTTTGGTATTCTGCCTTTTCGATGAAGTGCTTGAATCGGTACAAAACATTATTGGCTGATAGCAATGATGCGCAGGCCGCCGCTTCAGCAATTTCCGCTTCAGTGCAGCCTGCTTCCAAACAAACGGTGTGAAAACCATGGATCAAGGCCGCATGACGCTCGTTAACAGCAACAGCATACGCAATCAAGGCGGCCTCTTTTCCGGCGATGCTCTCAACCTGCATGGCCGTTTTTAAATTCATTCTCAAGTCCCTCAAATACGAAGACTCTCCGGAAACCAAGCGATCCAAAACAGAATTCGCATGATCGCCGGAGAGCTTTACGTCATTGAGGAGGTCTTTTTTAGTTTCCTCCAACATGATCCTTTAATTAAAGTGTATTTTCTCCTTTTTGCCAGTTACATGGACACAATTCATCGGTTTGCAAAGCATCCAAAACGCGCAATACTTCTTTCACATTGCGTCCAACACTCAAATCATATACCGATACCCAACGAATAATTCCCTCTGGATCAACGATGTAGGTAACACGGTAAGCAATTTTCTCGTCCGATTGCAAAATGCCCAAATCTTCGGCTAAACTTTTCGATGTATCCGCCAACATGGGGAATTTCAAACCACGCAAATCATCGTGATCTCTTCTCCAGGCCAAGTGAACAAATTCAGAATCGGTAGATGCACCAATCAAAACGGCATCGCGATCGCGAAACTCATCGTAAGACTTGTTGAATTCGGCAATTTCAGTTGGACAAACAAACGTAAAATCCTTTGGCCACCAAAACATCACCATCCACTTGCCTTCGTGAACTTGGTTGGTCAACGTTTCAAATTCTTTTCCTTGGTCCATGCTTACCACAGACTTTTTTGCAAATGCAGGAAACTGACTTCCTACGCTTAATACGTGATTCATTTTGTTTGATTATTTAGAATGATGCAAAATTACAACATCCATTCAACAAAAATTGTTTCAAAGAAATTATTTCGTTTCCATGACAAATTGCGCCGTTTCTCGGTTGCGTTGTTCCATCAAAATGGTTTTCCCCTCCGTGGTCGACTGAATTACCTCTGGGGTGTAATGCCGAATGGTCCACAATTCAACATTTTCATTAAATTTTACTCGGAATTTTTCTTTTAAAGACTGAAGTAAACCCGGAATTTTAAAAGCATCGTTGTCCAAAACAACACTGAACGAAATGGCCGAATTTTGCATCAACCGAACCCGCAAGCCCACTTCACTGATGGCCTGAAAAATGGCCGATAGGCCAGGCTCTGCAATAAAACTGAAATCTTTTGAGCTGATGCTCAACAAGATTTGGTTCTTTACCACAATGTAACAAGGCGTGTGGTGAATGGATATAGCGTCTGCTGAAACGATGGTGCCAATCAAATCGGGACGCAAAAATGAGTTCACTTCCAAAGGAATTCCCTTGTTTTCTAGCGGCTTAATGGTCTTTGGATGGATAACCGTAGCGCCGTAATAGGTCATTTCAATGGCTTCCCGGTAACTCAAAACATCAAATTTGATGGCATTGGGAAACAAACGGGGATCGGCATTCATCACCCCAGCCACATCTTTCCAAATGGTTAAGCTTTTGGCATTCAATACCGAAGCCAAAATGGCTCCCGTGTAATCCGATCCTTCCCTTCCTAAGGTTGAGGTGAGCTCTGTTCCCCGCACGCTTCCAATGAAACCTTGGGTGATCGTAAGGGGGCCTAATGAATTCGGATGCTGAACAAAAGGCTGAAGCACTTTTTCCGTTTCCTCCCAAACAATTCGGGCTTCGCGGAAAGGTTCTTCCGTAATGATCCACTCCCGTACATCTTGAAAGCGAGCCTGGAGACCGGAAAGAACCAAATATTCGCAGAAAATAGTGGTGGAGAATAACTCCCCAAACGACACCACTTGATCGTAATTCAGGTTGTAATTCGAATGTGGTGGGGAGGTGAGCAGAACTTCCAATTGCGCAAATCGAATGTCAAAACTACGACGAACTTGTTCCTTGGCGCGGTCACTGATGTCCAATTCACAAATAAGCTCTCGATGCGTTTGGGCAACAAATTCTAGGGCTTGTTGAAGTTCCTCAGATTGATTTTGGTGCCACGCCAGCACCACTTTTTCCAAAGCGTTGGTGGTTTTTCCAAGGGCCGAAACTACGACCACCAATTGAAATTGGTTGAGCGCCGAGGCAATGATGCCGCGAATTCGAGCCATGGAAGGAGCATCTTGAATCGATGCACCACCGAATTTATAAATTTTCAGCGGTTTCATCACAGATTTTCCCATCGAAATTTGGCATTGATCCACTCAGAATCGAGCTCAGCACCTAATTTTTTATAAAATTGAATCGCCGGTTCATTCCAATCCAAAACCTGCCATTCCAATCGTTGGGCGTGGCGTGCTTTGGCAATGGAGCGCAAGCGCTGAAACAACTTCGTTCCCACGCCAAACCGTCGGTGCGATTCCTTCACCACAATATCATCCAAATAGATGCATTTTCCTTTCCACGTAGAGTATTTCGTGTAATACAGCGCCATGCCAACCACAATATCATTTTCTTCAGCAACCAAACATTCGAAAACCGGATCATTTCCAAATCCGTCTTCCATCAGTTGTTCCAGGGTTAACGTAAACTCGTGGGGCGCTTTTTCATACAAGGCCAACTCCCCAATCAAGTGGTGAACAGCTGGCATATCGGCCTTAATTGCATCTCGAACAACAATTTCCATCAATCCAAATTCATTTCTGGAATTTCGCCTTCAATCAGTAATTTTCCGGCGGTTGCTTGTTGGATGGTTTCTACGGAAACACCCGGTGCTCGCTCCAACAATTTAAATCCGCCTTCAGGTAAAACATCCAACACGGCCAACTCGGTTACAATTTTCTTCACACAGCCCACTCCGGTTAACGGAAGTGAACATTGGGGAAGCAATTTGCTTTCTCCGGCTTTGTTGACATGTTGCATGGCCACCACAATGTTTTTGGCAGAAGCCACCAAATCCATGGCTCCACCCATCCCTTTGACCATTTTTCCTGGGATTTTCCAATTGGCAATGTCGCCATTTTCCGAAACCTCCATGGCTCCTAAAATCGTCAAGTCCACTTTTCCGGCGCGAATCATCCCAAAACTCATGGCTGAATCGAAGAAGGAACTTCCGGGTGTTGTGGTGATGGTTTGTTTTCCGGCGTTGATCAAATCGGGGTTTTCATCTCCCTCGAAA
>JAIYBD010000119.1 GCA_027488715.1 Bacteroidota bacterium
CCTTTGGCTACGTTTTCGAAGGAATGACCGTTCATCACCCGGGTTGTTTTGAATCCGGCTTTCACTTTTTCCACCGGTACTTCTAAATCTAACTCTTTGAATGGATCATCTTGAGAAAAGGAAGGAAGACCAACAGAAAGGAATGCGAGAAAAAGGATAACTTTTTTCATGGCGCTTTGGAATAATCAACGTCTACCGTAATTTCAATAGAATTATTGATGGTTTTTTTAACGGCCGTTGGAATGATGATGTTGTAATCGGAAAGTAAAATGCTAAATTTCGTATCAGCCAAAAGGGTATTTCCTTTAACGGTTAGGGTTCCTTTTGATTCAACGTTTTTCTTTACTCCGTGAATTTCAAGAATTCCTGCTACTTGTACCGGGTATTTCCCATCTTTCGAGAAATTAACCTCCGATACGTTGGTAATTTTTCCGACGAAGGTGGTTTTTGGGAATTTATCACTTTCAACATAATTTTCGTTGAAATGCTCTTCCATCAACGGCTTTGGGAATTTGAACGACTTCATCAAGCCAACAAATTTCATATCTCCGGTTGAGGCATCGATGATGGAGGAAATGGAAGTATTGGTGGCCGAAATATCTTCCACTTTGGTTTTTGAGAAGAAAGAAATCTTCCCGGTTTTGGTCATGTATTTTTGTGCAGAGGCAGCTGAAGCGAATAAAGCAAATACTGCGAGAACGATGATTTTATTCATGGGAATTATTTTGAATGATGGCACTTTGATTGAATTCGAAGGTTCCGCCCAATTCGGGCATCATGGCATCGTAGTTAAAACCTGCAAAAAATCCTTTCAAAACTACTTTCTTTGAAACGAGACCACTTAATTCAGAATTGGTTGTGGTATCGGGAAAACTAAATTTCGCTTCAATTCCTTCGGTATTTGATTTTAGAATAGCAAAATTTGAACGATTTTCTCCTTCACCTTGAACCTCTACGCGATCAAGAATACCAGAAATTTGAACAACTTTATTTTGGTACTTGGCGAATGCCAGGGAATCGTTGGTTTGGAAGGCTGAATACAGCGAATCGATGGAAATAACGACTTCCGCTTTCTTACTGCTAGCGGTTTCTCGAGGCTTATTCCATTGCCAATATGCTACGCCAAAAACGGCAAGGATAATGACAATGAGAAGATAAATGATTTTTTTCATTTTAGTTGTTTAATGCGCCTTCGCTGATCCAATTTCGAATTTTTCCTAGTTCGCACGCTGGCAATTTGGATCCGCCTTTGGGCATGGATGAAAACCCTGTGTAATGATTTGTAACGCCCAACAAGGTTCCGTCATCAACAGAATTTTTGGTGTCTGCATAGGTATCATAAACGTATCCGCCTCCAGGGTTATTGGCATTATGACATCCAACACAATAATTCTGTAAAATGGGGTCGACATCGGTTTTGTAACTCACCACCACCGAATCACAAAGAAGGTTTGTGTTGGGATACAATTCCTCTTCATTGTCGTAGTAACAACTGCTTAAAAAAGCAATTCCTAGGGATACTATTGCAATTTTAAATGGGTTATTCATGTGAATTTGAAATTAGGGATTGGAGTAATTTCGTTGAGCAATGATTTAAAAGTTGAAAAACCTCTTCAAATTTTTCTTCGGTATCGTAATAGGGGTCGTAAACATTCCTTTCGGCAGGAAATTGATCTGAAAACTCCATCATTAGCTTTACTTTTTCCATTTGTGAAGGTTGGGCCAAGCGTTGAATTTCAAACAAATTTTGGGTATCCATGGCAATGATTACATCGAACTTTTGAAAATCATTTTTGGTAAATTTACGAGCCCGATGGGTAATTTCAATATTATTTTTTTGAGCTACTTTTCGAGCGCGATGATCGGCCATTTCACCTGAATGAGCACCAATGGTTCCACAAGAGTCGATAAAAAACAAATCTTCAAGACCTTGTTCTTTCACTTTCTTTTTTAAAATTCCTTCTGCCATGGGCGAACGACAAATATTCCCTAAACACACGAATAAAACCTTCTTTTCTTGTTGCATCTTTGTAACGTTATTTCAAAAATACACGCACATGAAGATCTTGTTTACTTTTATGTTAAGTTTTTTATTCTTTTTGACGCAAGCTCAAAAGAATTTTTCGGTTGGTCATTACAATTTAGAGAATCTTTTTGACACGATTGACCAACCTCATGTAAAAGATGAAGAATTCCTTCCATCTGGAAAAAATCAGTGGAATTCACAACGTTACATTCAAAAATTAAGTCGAATGTCACAGGCCATAGCTGCTTTAAACGAAGGCAAGGGCTTGGCCATTTTAGGAGTTTGCGAAGTTGAAAATGAGCAAGTATTGAAGGATTTAGTAAAGCAGAAAAATTTAAAAAAATTTGGTTACCAAGTTGGGCACATCGATTCAAAAGATCCACGAGGTATTGATGTTGCCTTTTTGTATCAGCCTAAACTTGTTAAGCTAGAAGGACTTTATGCTTTTCAACCGGACCGATTTGCCGACTCCCCTTTTTTATCTCGTCCGATTTTGCTTTTTGTAG
>JAIYBD010000056.1 GCA_027488715.1 Bacteroidota bacterium
CCGTTTCCATTGATGGAATAATCGGACGTTTGACCACCCACATTTTGATACGAAGTTTGGAACTCACCGCCATTCTTTTTGGGAATTTTCGTGATGATGTTCACCGTTCCACCAATCGCGCTCGAGCCATACAAAGAAGACCCGCCTCCTCGCACCACTTCAATTCGATCGATGAGGTTGGCGGGAATTTGCTCCAACCCGTACAACCCCATGAGCGGACTGAACAAGGGCCTACCGTTGAACAAAACTTGGGAGTATCCGCCTTGCAATCCATTCATCCGAAGTTGGGTATAGTTGCAGGTTTGGCAGTTGGTTTCCACCCTCAGGCCTGGCTGAAACTTCAAACCTTCGGAAACGTTGCAGGCCTGTAGTTCTCCCAGTGCTTTGCTATCCAAAACGTTGACCATCACGGGTGAATCGGTTTTCTTTTTGAAAGTTTTGGTACCGGTTACAACAAATTCCGGACGAAAAATAGTTTTGATGCTGTCTTGAGATGAAGTGGTTCCTTGGGAAAAGGCCCAACCAACGGAACATTGCAAAATTCCAAAAATTCCAATTGTCCTCCACCAATTCATGTTCAAAATTAAGTCCATTTTTCGATTTAAAAAAATTTTTTAGACCACTCTAAAAATCATTTCACCCGATTCACTTCGTTGAAGAAAACTCATCCTGCTTCCATTTTGTCTATTATCGATGGAAATAAATGGCTGAAATCTGGGAGTACCCCATGTTTTGAATAACTTCAAGAAAAGGCAATCGAAAATTTTCCAATTTTCCGTATTTTTACCGAGTATGAACGCTTCAAAAGTAATCCTTACCGTAACAGCCCACCCCGATGATGAGGTGTTGGGATTTGGTGGAACATCGTATGCCTTATCGAAAAAGGGGTACACCATTTTCAACCTCATTTTATCTGGACAAGTCGATGCGCGTCAGCACCGTCCGGATGTTGAAGATTTGCACCGGCATACGGCGAATGCTCAAGAAATCATTGGAGCTGAAAAACCCATCTTAGGGCCGTTTCCCAATATCAAATTTAATACCGTTCCTCACCTGGATTTGGTTCAATTCATCGAAAAATACATCGAAGAAATCCAACCCGATTACGTGTTTACACACCATCCTTACGACCTCAACAACGACCATTACCACACCTCCAAAGCATGCCAAGCGGCCATTCGATTGTTCCAAAGAAAACCGGTGAAACCCATCTCTGGCTTTTATTTCATGGAGATTTTGTCTTCTACCGATTGGGCGTTTCCGGTGGATGGGCAGAATTTTACCCCCACCGCATTTTGGGAAATTGGAGAAGAGGGCGTTCAAAAGAAAATTGAAGCGCTTCGCTGTTACGAAGGCGTGATGCGCGACTTCCCGCACCCTCGCAGTGAAGAAATCCTGAAAGGATTGGCCGCCTATCGGGGCGGGCAAGCAGGATTGAGGTATGCCGAAGGATTCCAAGTGGTGTTTCAACAAAATATTTTCTGATGTATTCCTTGATCAAAAGAGCCATTGATATTTTGGCGTCCCTGTCTGTATTGATCGTCCTTTCACCCATTTTAATTTTGGTTGCGGTCATCATCTACCTACAAGATTTTGGCAATCCTATTTTTAAACAGCAACGAATGGGGAGAAATGGGGAGCCCTTCAACTTCTACAAGTTTAGAAGCATGCCCCTCAACACCCCGAATGTGGAGTCGAAAGACCGCGATAAACTAACGATTACGCCTTTTGGCAAGATTTTACGCCGTTCCAATTTGGATGAAATTCCGCAGTTGTTCAACATTTTGAATGGCGACATGAGTTTAATTGGTCCGAGGCCTTCCATCCTCTCCCAAACCGAACTAACCGAGATGCGCAAAGCCAACGGTTCCATTCGGCTTCGTCCGGGCTTAACCGGTTGGGCGCAAGTGAATGCTTATGATTTCATGCCGAACGAAGTAAAAGCCGAGTTTGATGGGTATTACGCCAAAAACATCAGTTTCGGATTGGATGTGAAAATTGTTTTGAAAACGTTGGGTTATTTAACCAAAAAACCACCTACTTATTGATATGAAAATTGCCTTTTGCACCTGCGTACAAATTGGTTTGAGCTGCATGGAAGCCATCTACGCTTCCGGGGGTTCTTTGGATTTGATTTTGAGCATTCCCGACGAAAAAGCCAGGAAGAAGTCGGGTAGAATTTATGTAGATGCATTTGCGCAACAGCATGGAATACCTGTTTTTAAGTCCAACCACATCAACGATGAAGCGGTGAAACAGGAATTGAAGGAACGTGGAATTGACTGGTTGATCATCATTGGATGGTCGCAAATTGCTTCGAAAGAAGTCATTTCCATTCCCACCTTTGGAACCATTGGTGCCCACCCTACCCTTTTGCCCGAAGGTCGCGGAAGAGCAGCCATTCCATGGGCCATTCTAAAAGGACTATCCCAAACCGGGGTTTCTTTTTTTAAAATGGATGAAGGAGTAGATACAGGAGAAATTTTAGGTCAGGAAATTGTTCCTATCGCTCCAAATGAAACCGCCACTCTTTTGTACGACAAGGTGAATACCGCTCACGAAACCCTGATTCAGAAGATTTTCCCCTTGTTGAAGCAAGGAGAAATTCGTGGAACGGTTCAAGATGAATCCAAGGCCACGTATTGGGAAGGTCGCCGTCCGGAAGACGGACAGCTTTTGCCCAACATGACCGTTGCAGAGGTAGATCGATTGGTTCGTGCTACCACGCGACCCTACCCTGGCGCTTTTTGGATGGATGGACAAAGAAAAGCCGTCATTTGGAGTGGAAGTATGGGTCATCACGGCCCGAACGCTCTCCCTTTTGCCGATGGGCATTACACCCCTACCGAGATGGAGTGGGTGGAGGAGTAAAGAGGTGCCTTCGAGAGCCTCATTCACCGGGATTCGAAGGACGTAGCCCGAGTTCCCTAAGGGTCTCGAAGGTAGAAGGGCTCAAGGACCGATCTGGTGCCTGAGGGCCTCGAAGGCACCGTTTGGAACAACTCTCCCTTCGGTCGAAAAATGGTCCCTGAGTTTATCGAGGGGTGGTCCCTGAGTTTACCGAAGTGGATTTATCTCCGGTGACATCAATTCCATTTTTTTGAAAATCTATTTAACAACGAGACCGGCATAACTCGCTTCGCTCGTGATCCCTAATGGAGGGAGCGGAACACCCATAGAACAGTAATAACTCGAAATGGAATAAATCCATCGAAACAAACGGGATGACTCGCTTTGCTAGTGATCCCTAATGGGGAAAGCGGTACACCCATTGAAAACCGAAGCCACTTCGTGGCTTTATTTTTTTATTTGATAACTTTCGCTCAAGCAAGCCTGGCTCAGCAATCAAATAAAAAAACCCAGCAAGCTGGGTTTTCAATGGGCAGCGGAGGGGGCGGGATTCGAACCCGCGGTACCGGTTTCCCAGTACGACAGTTTAGCAAACTGTTGGTTTCAGCCTCTCACCCACCCCTCCTTTGGGAAGGCAAATTTAAGGATTGTTTTCCTTTATCCACAAATTTTTTCGACCTTTATTGAACCAAAATGAAAAAATTTCTGATTTTATTTTTTCTCATCCCCCAATTCATTCATTCTCAAAACCTAAATTGGGAGATCAACGTTTCAAAAGGCATTGGAACATTTATCCCGCATACCTACAAAATTCGACATCTCGTCTCCGGATATGAAACACCCTATGCCCTCAACCTAACGAACAAGAAATCAAACACCCAATTTTTCCTTCACTATTTCCCATCCCAGAGCCCATACATTGGTTCGCAATGGGCATTCACCCCTACCCATTTCTACCCCATTATCCAGAAATCGAAATTTAGCCTACATTGGTTAGGTGGAGCCGGAATTGCCCGAATTGGAAATCCATTCCATCAAGTTAGCAATCCGAAAAACATCGCCATCGGTACAAAATGGAATGTTTCCATTCTAACTGGATTCCAAACCAAACTTCAACTCAACAACTGGAGTATCGGCACCGACTTTTTTGCCCAACACGCGAGCAACGGTTCCTTTAAGAAACCCAACCTTGGGCTAAACTATTTCAACGTCTATTTTTCGGTGGGAAAGACTCTGGCAACTCCTTCCATTACTCCTTTGGAAAAAATTTCTGCACCTCGACCATCTTCCTTTTATTCTTCTTTTTGTGCCTTTGTAAATCAAGCAAATTTACCTGGAGCTCCATCATCCTTCGTGATTTCAGCACAACAAGGATACCTAAAAATGATTTCACTGAAAAAGTTTTTCAATGTTGGATTGGATCTTTTTGCCGATGGCTCCAACCAAAAAACATGGTCTCAAATCCAAGGTAAAGATTTAACGGTACTTCAAACCGGACAAATTGGAATCAATGTTGGATATGGATTCTGGGGGAATCAGAAACTAGCAGCCTTTGTTCAACAGGGCGTTTATGTAAGTTCAAACAATCAATTGGAAGGCCGACTTTATCAACGAATTGGAGTTCGGCATGAAATCACTTCGAAGCTACAATTTACCGCATCGTTAAAAACGCACTTCGCTCAGGCCGATCATCTTGAATTTGGCTTGCTCTATCTCTGGAAATCATGATCAAATTTTGTATTGCCTTAATCTTCAGCCTATCCTTAGTTTCCTGTAACAAATGGGCAGATGCTCCATGCAAACATAAAAAAAAAAAAAAAGGAAAGATAGAAATCCCTCTACAAGGCTTCCAACACCTGGAGATCAATCAACATTTGCCATGTACCATTCATTATTCCGACACTCCGAAAGTTATTCTTTACGGTCCAGCTGGCAGTTTGCCCTTTATTTCTGCTGAAGTTGAAAATGACACATTAAACTTGAAAAACCTTAATCGATGCAGCTGGTTGAGAAATTACGATCAATCCATTTCCGTTGAAATATATACACCTCTTCTTCTTTCCATTCTTCAAAATGGATCGGCTGATCTCACCTTATCTGATTCCTTTCAAACACCAAAATTGATTTTTTACTCCGAACATTACTCTGGAAATGTATTTTTTAATCATCTAATTACCGATACCCTCATGGCTTGGGTCAATTCTTCGGGAAGTGCGTATTTTAACCTTAACGGCAAAAGCCATTATACCTATTTGTTTATTCGAGGCAGTAGCCAAATCGAAGCGACCTCTTGGATGTCGAAAACTTGCCACTTGGTAAGTTACTCGAACGGAAATATCCGAGTTCAGGCTCCATCCGAAATGCTTTTGGGAGAAATTCGTTACAACGGAAACATTGAAGTTAGCCGAAAGCCGCCCCAAGAAAAAATAGTCATCACCGGAAAAGGAAAATACATTTACCCCTAAAAAAAAAAGGTCGCTCCCGAGGAAGCGACCTTTTTCAAAACTGATTATTTTGATTATTCCAAAATATCGGCGTGCTTGGAAGGCATAATGGATTCATAATCATCCTTATTGGCAACCAACACTCGGTTGAATTGACGCATACCGGTTCCGGCAGGAATCAAGTGACCAACAATAACGTTTTCCTTCAATCCTTCTAAAGAATCTACTTTACCAGAAATCGCTGCTTCATTCAAAACCTTGGTAGTTTCCTGGAACGATGCGGCAGAGATAAAGCTTTCTGTACTCAAAGATGCACGAGTAATACCTTGCAATACCGGACGTGAAGTCGCTGGTATGGCATCTCGGTATTGAACCGTCGTCATATCGCGACGCTTCAACTTGGAGTTTTCATCACGAATTTGACGAAGGGTAACCCGTTGACCGCGACGCAATACATCGCTATCACCGGCATCAACGATAATTTTCTTGTCGAAAATCCAATCGTTTGATTTGTTGAACTCCATCTTATCGGCAATTTCTTGCTCCAAAAATTCGGTATCACCTGGATCCTCAATTTCAACCTTCTTCATCATTTGTCGAACAATAACTTCAAAGTGCTTATCATTGATTTTTACCCCTTGCAAACGATATACCTCTTGGATGTTGTTCACCAAGTAATTTTGAACTGCACTTGGACCTTTGATGGCAAGAATGGCACCTGGAGTTACAGCACCATCGGAAAGCGGATGACCCGCTTTGATGAAGTCGTTATCCTGAACCAAAATGTGCTTGGACATGGGTACCATGTATTTTTTCTGGGTACCATCACGAGACTCGATATGAATCTCACGATTACCACGCTTAATACCACCGAATGTTACCACACCGTCGATTTCAGAAACAACGGCTGGGTTAGATGGATTACGTGCTTCGAACAACTCCGTTACGCGAGGGAGACCTCCGGTGATATCTTGGGTACGGTTTCCAGAACGTGGAATTTTGGCAAGAATTTGACCAGGAACGATTTTATCGCCATCAGAAACTGCTAAGTGAGATCCAACCGGCATGTTGTAATTACGCAACAACTGATCTTTCTTCACAATGCGAAGAACAGGGTTACGTTTCTTATCACGCGTTTCGATGATGACTTTCTCGCGGAATCCGGTTTGTTCATCGGATTCTTCTTTGAACGTAATGTTTTCAACGATGTTTTCAAACTCAACTTTTCCTTCAAATTCTGAAAGGATTACCGCGTTATATGGATCCCAAGAACAAACCTTTTGTCCTTTGCTCACGGTTTCTCCATCTTTGACGAAAAGCGTAGATCCATAAGGAATAACGTTGTTAGCAAGAACCGTTTTGGTTTCTGGGTGCAACAAGCGCAATTCACCTGAACGAGTTAATACCACTTCATTTGCAGCGTC
>JAIYBD010000281.1 GCA_027488715.1 Bacteroidota bacterium
AGCATGAAACGCTTCATCGAAACGCTCCGCAATATTTTCAAAATTCAAGAATTGCGTCAACGAATCCTTCTTACTTTGGGTTTGTTGTTGATTTATCGTCTTGGTTCTTACGTGGTTCTACCAGGTATCGACCCCGTGGCATTAAAAGAGGGCGGAAGTGAAGGTGGAGGTTTAGCTGGAATTCTCGATTTGTTTGCAGGAGGTGCATTTTCCAGAGCTTCTATTTTTGCCCTAGGAATCATGCCGTACATTTCTGCAAGTATTGCTGTTCAATTGTTAACCATGGCTGTTCCTGCATTTCAAAAAATGCAGAAAGATGGAGAGTCTGGAAGAAATAAATTGAATCAAGTAACTCGTTATCTCACCATCGCCATTACGGCCGCTCAAGCGGTTGGTTTCGTAATCAATTTGAAATCAGAATCGTTTAATGCTATCGTTAACAGTGCAAAAAATGGAGATAACCTTACGTTTACTTTCTGGTTGTCTACTGTTTTCGTACTTATCGCCGGCACTATGTTTGTGATGTGGTTAGGAGAAAAGATTACCGATAAAGGATTAGGAAATGGTATTTCCTTAATCATCATGGTTGGTATCGCAGGCCGTTTACCACAATCCATCATTGGTGAATTTCAACTGAAACTAGGTGGTGAGGAATCCGGTGGTTTATTGGCCTTGATTATCGAAATGCTTGCTTGGCTAGCCATCATCATTGGAACTATTGCTCTTGTTCAAGCGGTTCGAAAAATTCCTTTAACATCAGCAAAACGTCAGGCTTCGGGTGCAACAGCTGTTGAAGGACCTCGTAACTACATTCCGTTAAAAGTTAATACTGCAGGTGTGATGCCGATCATTTTCGCTCAAGCGATTATGTTTTTGCCAGCGACCATTGCTCAGTTTTTCCCAGAAAGTGATGTTATGTCAGATTTCGGTAGAAACTTTGCTGATTATACCTCTGTAGTTTACAATGTTGTTTTGGCTGTCCTCATCATTCTCTTTACGTATTTCTACACTTCCCTTAGTGTGCCTGCAAATCAAATGGCGGAAGATTTGAAAAAATCAAATGCCTTTGTCCCAGGTATTGCACCTGGTGAAGCAACCTCTGCGTTCATTGATGATATCCTCTCTAAAATTACCCTTCCCGGTGCAATCTTTTTAAGTGCAATTGCCATTCTACCAGCAGTGGCAAAAATTTTCAAAGTAAGCGGTGAATTCTCACAATTCTTTGGAGGAACGAGTTTGTTGATTTTAGTAGGTGTAATTTTGGATACTCTTCAGCAAGTCGAATCTTACTTGTTGATGAAACAGTACGATGGCTTAATGAGCTCTGGTCGAGTTCGTGGTCGTCGTGATAACGTCGAAGTAAACAAATAATATGGTTCCCATTCGAACGGAATCAGAAATTGATTTAATTCGACATAGTTCTTTACTTGTTGCAAAAACTCACGGAGAAATATCCAATTGGATTGAACCTGGTGTTAGTTTAAGAAAGCTCGATTCCATTGCAGAAGATTTTATTCGATCTGCTGGTGGAGTTCCGGCCTTCAAAGGCTATCATGGTTTTCCCAATACCTTGTGTATTTCCCTCAATGATGTAGTTGTTCACGGAATCCCATCTGATTATGAATTAAGAGATGGTGACGTAGTCAGTGTTGATTGCGGTGTGAAAATGAATGACTATTTCGGAGATTCAGCCTACACCTATGTGGTTGGTCAAGTTTCTGAGTCAGCTCTCCAGTTGTTGAAAAAGACATTGGAGTGTTTGGATGAAGGAATTCTAGCTGCAGTGGATGGTAATCGGGTTGGTGACATTGGATTTGCTGTTCAGCAATGTGCTGAGAAAGCTGGTTACGGTGTCGTACGTGAGTTAGTTGGTCATGGAGTTGGTAAAAATCTTCATGAAAAGCCGGAAGTTCCAAATTATGGGAAGCGAGGTAGTGGAATTGTTCTTAAAGAGGGAATGGTTCTCGCGATCGAGCCCATGATCAACCAAGGAACTGCTCGAATTAAACAACACCGCGATGGATGGACCATCTCCACTGCGGATAAAAAACTGAGTGCTCATTACGAACACACAGTGGTGGTCAGAAAAGGAAAAGCCGAAATTCTTTCGAGTTTCGATTTCATAAACAAAAACAAAAGAATCTAATGGCGAAACAATCGTCTCTTAAACAAGATGGAATAATTTTGGAAGCACTGTCTAATGCAATGTTCCGCGTTGAATTAGAAAATGGCCATCAAATTATTGCGCATATTTCCGGCAAAATGCGGATGAACTACATTCGTATTCTCCCAGGAGATAAAGTTTCTGTAGAAATGTCGCCCTACGATTTAACTAAAGGAAGAATAAACTATCGCTACTGATATGAAAATTAGAGCATCTATCAAAAAAAGAAGTGACGAGTGCATTATGGTTCGTCGGAAAGGAAAATTGTTTGTAATCAACAAACAGAACCCCAAATTCAAACAGAGACAAGGATAAACTATGGCAAGGATTGCAGGTATTGATTTGCCCAGTAACAAGCGGGGCGTAATAAGCTTAACCTACATTTATGGTATCGGTCGTCGTACGGCTGAACGTATTTTAAGCGAAGCGGGTATTTCTGAAGATATTCGCGTGAAAGATTGGAATGATGCACAAGTGGCAGCCGTTCGTCGAATCATTGGTGACACCATTAAAACCGAAGGGGAGTTGCGCTCAGAAGTGCAATTGTCAATCAAGCGTTTGATGGACATCGGCTGCTACCGCGGCCTTCGTCACAGAAAGGGTCTTCCCGTTCGTGGCCAACGCACCAAAAATAACTGTCGCACTCGTAAGGGTAAGCGCAAAACTGTAGCAAACAAGAAAAAAGCAACGAAGTAATCGTTAAATAATGGCTAAATCATCATCAAAAACCGTCGTAAAAAAACGCGTTGTTAAGGTTGACGCTGTGGGCGAAGTTCACATCAAATCTACCTTCAACAACTTGATCATTTCCATCACCAACTCTGAAGGTCAAGTTATCTCTTGGGCTTCTGCGGGTAAGGCTGGATTCCGTGGTTCAAAGAAAAACACTCCCTATGCTGCTCAAGTAGCTGCTACGGATTGTGGTAAAGTGGCTCACGATCTAGGCCTTCGCCGTGCAAAGGTGTTTGTAAAAGGTCCAGGCGCAGGACGTGAGTCCGCCGTGCGTACCCTGGCAGGACTGGGTATCGAGATCACCTCAATTCAAGACGTAACACCGCTTCCGCACAACGGTTGCCGTCCTCCTAAACGTCGTCGCATCTAACAAGTAACTATCATGGCAAGATATACAGGACCTACTTCAAAAATTGCTCGCAAATTCCGCGATCCTATCTTTGGCCCCGATAAGGCTCTTTCGAAAAGAAATTATCCTCCCGGTCAACACGGTAACTCTAAGCGTAACTCAAAGAAATCTGAGTACGCTGTTCAGCTTACCGAGAAACAAAAAGCAAAGTACACTTACGGTGTTTTGGAACGTCAGTTCCGTAAGACATTCGAATTGGCGGCCCGTAAAAAAGGACGTACCGGTGATAATTTGCTTCGCTTCTTGGAAAGTCGCTTAGATAATGTTGTTTACCGTTTAGGTATCGCTCCAACTCGTCGCGGTGCTCGTCAATTGGTTTCTCACCGTCACATCAATGTGAATGGAAACATCGTAAACATTGCTTCGTATCAGGTTCGTCCAGGCGACGTGATTAGCGTACGTGAAAAGTCAAAATCAAACGAGGCAATCGTTGATTCATTGGCAGGAAGATCAGCTAGCAAGTACGGATGGTTAACTTGGAATGCATCTGAAATGTCAGGTACGTTCATCGACTATCCCGAAAGAGAATCTATTCCAGAAAATATTCGCGAGCAGTTGATCGTTGAATTGTACTCTAAATAATCGTAAAGAAATAAGCATGGCTATATTAAACTTCCAAAAACCCGAGCGTGTTATCATGACCAAAGCGAATGAGTTCGAAGGTAATTTCGAATTCAAACCTTTGGAGCCCGGGTTCGGAGTGACCATCGGTAACGCCTTGCGTCGTATTCTTCTTTCTTCATTGGAAGGTTACGCTGTTACCAACATCCGAATTCCTGGTGCAGATCATGAATTTTCAACCATCAAAGGTGTTGTTGAAGATGTTGTTGACATCGTTTTGAATATGAAACAAGTCCGCTTCAAAAAGAAGGCCGGTGCTTCCGATTATGAAAAAGTTTTTGTTTCTGTTAAAGGAAAAGATGCATTCACCGCAGGAGATATCTCAAATTTCTGCTCGGCTTTCGATGTGTTAAATCCCGATCATGTGATTTGTCACATCGATCCTGCAATGACTTTCGAAATCGAATTGCATATTCAGCGTGGACGTGGATACGTTCCAGCCGAAGAGAATCAAATGGCGGATGCCGGTATCGGTGTTATTGCAATTGATTCCATCTTCACTCCCATTAAAAATGTAAAATACACCATCGAAAATACTCGTGTTGAGCAAAAGACTGATTATGAGCGTTTACTCCTCGAAATCAAAACCGATGGTTCCATTCACCCCGAAGATGCTTTGAAAGAAGCAGCAGGAATTTTGATTCATCACTTCTTGTTGTTCTCAGATGAAAACATCACTTTCGAAACGAAACCAAAAGATAATCACCTCGAGGTTGATGAGAATTTGTTGCATACCCGCAAAATTCTTAAAACTCCTTTGGCTGATTTAGATTTATCGGTACGTGCTTACAACTGTTTGAAAGCCGCTGAAATTAAATCATTGGCTGACCTTGTAAAATACGACATCGCCGATCTTTTGAAATTCCGCAATTTCGGTAAAAAGTCTTTAACTGAATTAGAAGAATTGGTACGCGAAAAAGGTCTAACCTTTGGTATGGATCTATCTCGCTTTAAATTAGATGAAGATTAATCATGAGACACAATAAAGCAAATAACCATTTAGGTAGAAAAGCAGGTCACCGTCGTTTGATGTTGGCAAATATGGCTGCTTCTTTGATCAAATCAAAAAGAATTACAACCACCGTAGCTAAAGCAAAAGCACTTCGTAAATACGTTGAGCCTTTGATTACTAAGTCTAAAAGCGACACTACAACCAATCGTCGTACCGTATTCTCTTACCTTCAAGATAAAATTGCAGTAACAGAATTGTTCAACGTCGTTGCAGGTAAAATCAGTGAGCGTCCAGGTGGATATACCCGTATCATCAAATTGGGTTTCCGATTGGGGGATAGCGCTGAAACAGCCATGATTGAATTGGTTGATTTCAACGATATCTACGTAAAAGAGGCAAAGAAAACTACCACTCGTCGTAGCCGTAGAAAAGCAACGTCAACATCCGTTGATGCTGCTCCTGTTGCACCCATCGTAGAAGATGTAGTAGAAACTCCAGTTGTGGATGAAGCTCCAGAAACAACAGTTCAATCGGTTGAAGAAACTCCTGCGGCAGTAGAAGAGATTTCAGCAGATGTTGTTTCTGAAGAGGAAACTACTGATTCTGACGAATCTTCGGAAGAAAATTCTTCGGAAGAAAACTCTGAAAATAAAGAAGGTTAATCCCTTATTTTAGGTAATTGGTAGAGGCGGAAACATTGTTTTCGCCTCTTTTTTTAATATTATGGCTCAAATGATAACAAAAGCTGTTTTACTGCTCCAGGATGGTACCGTTTTTCATGGATATGCAGCAGGTAAAATTGGTACCACCACAGGTGAAATCTGTTTTAACACCTCCATGACCGGTTACCAAGAAGTGTTTACGGATCC
>JAIYBD010000014.1 GCA_027488715.1 Bacteroidota bacterium
CTCCCAGCGACCTTATCTCCAAGAACAAAAAGCGCAATGGATCCTTCACCACCCCATGGCGTTCGATACCCCCACCGATTACCGTGCCCACAAACTGCTGCGCGCCATCCATCACAACGAACTGGTGACCAAACTCCAACCCCACCACATGGCGCCCCCCACCCATCGCTTCCATTCCCCCAACGAGTTGCGCCTCCTCCTCCAATCCCACCATTGCGCATTCCTCGAAAATCAAACCGAAGCTCTCCTTCAATCCTGCGAATGTCCGTTCCAAACTCCCTTGCCCACCAACAAAAAAAACTTCACCGGAAATTCGCTTCGCGACTTTGAAATGCTGAAGAATTTGGCCTTCCAAGGGCTAAAAGAGCGGTATGCTGAGCGAGCCCCTGAAGCCTTGCCCCGACTGAAAAAAGAGTTGGAAACCATTCACCAATTGGGATTTTCGTCGTACTTCCTCATCAATTGGGATTTGATTCAGTACGCCCGAAGACGAGGATTTTTTCACGTTGGCCGCGGATCGGGCGCCAACTCCCTCGCCGCCTACTGCCTGCACATTACCGACGTGGATCCCATCGAATTGGATTTGTATTTTGAGCGATTCATCAACCCTCACCGGGCGAGTCCGCCCGACTTCGATCTCGATTTTTCGTGGAAGGACCGGGACGAAATGTTTCAGTATTTGTTCGACACTTACGGAAGAGAGCACGTGGCCCTTTTGGGCGCGTACGTCACCTTTCAGCACCGGGCCGTTCTTCGGGAATTGGGCAAAGCCGTTGGACTTCCTCCCGCCGAAATTGAGGAGTTGCAGGAGGAAAAAACGCCGCCCAAACCCGAGCAGGCAAAGCTGCACCAAACGTTGCGTTTTTTTGCGCAATACTTGCACGACTTTCCGCATCAGCGCTCCATCCATGCCTGCGGCGTACTCATCAGCGAAGCACCCATCTACCAACATACGGCCACGTTTCTTCCGCCCAAAGGATTTCCCGTTACCCAATTCAGCATGTTGGAAGCCGAAGATGTTGGCCTCTTCAAATACGATATTTTAAGCCAACGCGGATTGGGCCATATCAAAGATGCCGTGACGCTGATCCAACAAAACCGAGTATTGAACGTCCATATTCACGATATCGCATCGTTTAAAATCGATCCCCAAATTGCTCAATTGCTTTCAAAGGGAGAAACCATGGGTTGTTTTTACGTTGAATCGCCGGCGATGCGGATGTTGCTTTCAAAATTGCAATGCACGGATTACCTCACCTTGGTTGCGGCCAGTTCGGTGATTCGCCCGGGAGTGTCGCGCTCGGGCATGATGCAAGCCTACATTGAACGGCACCGATTGCCCGAACGAAGAGCGGATGCTCATCCCGTGATGCAAGAACTGATGCCCGAAACCTATGGCATCATGGTTTATCAGGAAGATGTGATGAAGGTTGCCCACTTGTTTGCGGGATTGGGACTGGACGAATGCGACGTTTTACGAAGAGGGATGAGCGGAAAATTCCGATCGAAGGAAGAATTCCAACGCGTGAAAGATTCTTTTTTCCGCCACTGCGCTGAAAAGGAACGTCCGCCGGCATTGGCCGAAGAAGTATGGAATCAGATTGAGAGCTTTGCGGGCTATTCGTTTGCCAAGGGGCATTCGGCTTCATTTGCGGTAGAAAGTTACCAAAGCATGTACCTCAAAGCCCATTTCCCGCTGGAATTCCTCACGGCGGTGATCAACAATTTCGGCGGATTTTACCATGCGGAATTCTACTTGCACGAAGCGAAACGTTACGGCGCGCAAGTGGAAGCGCCCTGCGTGAACGAGAGTTGGTCATTAACGCGTTTGCGTGGATCAACGATTTGGTTGGGGTTCGGACTCGTTCATGGATTGGAGGAAAAAAGCCTTATTCGAATCGCGGAGGCGAGGAAGCAGGGCGCTTTCGTGGGCCTCGCCGACTTCCTTTCCCGCACCGACGTGAGTGCAGATCAAGCGGGGCTGTTGGTGCGGGTGGGCGCATTCCGATTTACCGGGCTTCCGAAGCAAACCTTGCTTTGGCAAGTGCACTCCTCGGCCCGAAAAAGCAACAAAAAAAACACCGCTGCCCCAAGGGCCATGGCCCTCTTTCAACCCGAAGAAATCCGAACAGAGGATTTACCCGCGTGGGAATGCGCCCCCAACTCCGACGCTTGGGACGAGTTGGAACTTTTGGGATTCACGCTAGCGTCTCCATTTCCACTGTTGAAACAACCGGTGATGGGCAAAGCCAGCGAACTCAAAAAAAATGTGGGAAAGATGTACCGCATCGTTGGCCAGCTGGTGACCATCAAACCGACGCGAACCGTGAAAGGCCAACGCATGTTTTTTGGAACTTTTTTGGATCAGGATGGGAATTGGGTCGACACCGTACACTTCCCTCCGGTTGCAGCAAAATTCCCATTTCGCGGACAAGGATGCTACCTTTTGGAAGGAAGAGTAACGCAGGAATTCGACTTCCCCACGTTGGAAGTGAGTCGAATGGAAAAGTGCCCTTGGAAATAATAAAAATTGGCATCAATTTTGACAACCGAAGTCGTCTTTTATCCGTTCAAACGACAACCAACATGAAACAACTCGTACTCGTTTTTTGCTGTTGCTATTACATCAACGGGATTTCTCAAAATTTTTCCCTTCAACCCAAAGGGAAGCCCAAAGAAGTCGCCATTGACTTTCATCTAACTCACAACCAATTCGTTCCCAACCAATCCACCGATGGAATCCAACTGGAGGCACGCATTTACCCCAAAAAATGGTGGGCTTTGGGCCTGGGATTAACCTCTTCAAATACGGCCATGCCTTCGTACAAAACTCCTCAAATCAATCATCCCTCCCTATACTTTTTAGAATTATCGTCCTCTGTGTGGTTGGATTTCATTCAACACCCTCGTTTCCGTTTCAGCGGCCTGCTTGCGCCAGGATTGGCAGCGGCCAACATTCAGAACAAGGTATTCAACACCAACCCGTGGACCGGCAGGAAGTATCCCGAAACGGTTGAAATCATTTCCAAGAATCTGCTTGCTACCATCTCAACGGGCTGTGTAGCATCTTTCCGAATTTACGCCAACGACCATCAGCCCGATATCTTCATCACCAGCCAATGGCGCCACCGCAAAACGTGGGGCCAACACGCCGAACTTCCCAATGCCTCCTTCTCCGGCTCGCAATGGAGCATCGGAATCACTCTGATTGGCTGGGATCGCGACACTAAAAAATTTCCAACCTATTTATTAACAACGCTATGAAAAAATCAATCATTACCCTGTTTTTGAGCATTTTTCTAACTACGGCATGGGCCCAACACAGCATAGAGCGCGGCGGCGGCATCCCCGTTGGAGTTGATATGCATTATTTGAGAGGTTCCTTGGCCGGACATGGAATGAACGGCGCGAACTTCGACGTTGACTTTTATCTTACAGAAAAATTCGCAACCGGATTTTCGTTCGAGTATTTTGGTCGTTCCGTGGCCGATACGTTTGGATTCCCCATCGGGTTGCCACGGGTAAACTACGTGGGGCTCGGATGGAACAACCAATGGGATTTTTGGGAATACAACCGCTGGAGAGCTTCGGCCACGGTCGGCTTGTTTTTTGGAGGTCCTACGTTGGTTGATCGCTCCCAGAAAATCATCAATCAAAACCCCGACGGCACAAACAGCACCCAGTACAAAACCATCGCTTCCAACACCTTGTTTTGCATCACTCCCGGCGTAGAATTGGGATATTCTTTGCTTCCCAATGCCGACTTCGACTTACAGCTTTCGGCCAAATTGAGGTACCGGAGCGCAGAAGGGAAAACCGAATTTTCTACCCTCGATGCCTTCAATCGATGGTATGCTGGAATTGGAATTACCATCATCGGTTTGGCGGAACGAACATCTTTTAGGGACCACAATCACGGCCCCAATCCCGGTTTCACTCCACCTCGTCCGCCGCGCAACTCTCCACCTCCTATTCGCTACTGATGCGCAATCGAATTCTTCTGTTTGTTTTGGTGGGAAGCATAGCGGGATGCTCGTCTCAAAAATCAAATTCTTCGTTACCCATCATGGGAAAATGGGAAGCATCAAGCAGTAGCCTTCAAATTCGAGAAAAAAAGAGTTTCTTGAACTATCGATTTATACTTGACACCGTTCCCATTGCACTCATCATGGACTCCAATCGGATTATTTCCGGAAAAATTGGGCAAGCCCTGGTGAATGAAAGCCCTTGGAAAATAAATCGGTCGTTACAAGAAGGCGACGCCTCTCGAATATTTGCCACAGCAAAACTTCAACTCCACGGTATCATTTCAAAAAAAATCGATTCGACTCATCAACTAGAATTATGGGCGATGCCCCTAAACAACGATACGATTTGGGATATTGAAATACGGGAACGGCATGGATTCGACGCCACGCCCGTTGGACTGATTCATCTCAAAAAGCAAGATTAATTCGAACCAAACAATTTGATTTCTCTCTTACTTTTGTGAAGTGGAAACCGAAAAAGGAAAATCGCTTCTGAAAGAAATCAATGTCTTTGAAAGCACCGAGCAAGGAAAAGCCTTCGCTGGGTACTTAAAATCAAAGCGCATCAAATTGATTGAAGCCTTCGACCATTTTCTAAAAAACATGTCGCAAGAAGCCGCTGAAACCAAAGAGGCCGCTCGATTGCTTCAGAAATATGCACAAACAGGGCATCTATCTGAAGAAGAAGGCGAGGCATTTAGAAGGCAGATGTACGATGTACTAAAAATGTTAGGCATTGGTATTCCTTTTTTCATCATTCCAGGGGCTTCCATCATTTTGCCGATCTTGATTAAATTGGCCGATAAAATGGATATCCATTTGTTGCCCAGCGCCTTCGATCATTCTGATGAAGAAATTGAAAAAAAAGTTGATGATTCGGAATCAAAAAATGATTTACCGGGTTTAGAAGAAAAACAATAATCGTATGAATTATCCAGAATTTATGGTGGCGCCCATGCGCCAAGAACTGACGTCAAAAGGTTTCCAAGAGTTGAAATCAGCCGATGAAGTAAAAAATGCATTGAATCAAAAAGGCACAGCTTTGGTTGTGGTCAATTCCGTTTGCGGTTGCGCGGCTCGCAATGCTCGTCCGGGAGCGATTGCCTCCATTGAAGGCGCAGTGAAGCCCGATCAGTTGCTTACCGTTTTTGCCGGTATGGAAATTGATGCGGTGAACGAAGCGCGTCAACACATGGCACCTTTTCCTCCCAGTTCACCGAGCATCGCCTTATTTAAGGACGGCCAATTGGTTCACATCCTTGAAAGGCACCACATCGAAGGCCGTCCAGCAGAAATGATTGCCGATAATTTGAAAGACGCCTACCAACAACATTGCGCATAAACATTAGCCCCGAGACTTGAAATTATCGGGGCTTTTTTATACCTAAATCTTTCTACCTTTGATGCATGGCACACGCACATAAAACAGTTTTTCAATTCATTTCTGAACCCACCGATGTTAACTATGGCGGCAATGTTCACGGTGGAATGGTGATGAAATGGATCGACCAAGTAGGGTTTGCCTGCGCATCGGAATATGCGGGTCGGTACTGTGTAACGATTTACGTAGGGGGAATTCGCTTTATCTCACCCATTTCTATTGGCGATTTAGTTCGATTGGAAGCTAAAGTAATTTACACAGGAAAAACATCCATCCATATTGCTGTGGATGTTTTTTCAAGAAAAATGACCGATAAAAAGTTTCATCAGACGACCCACTGCGTGATGGTTTTTGTGAGCATGGAGAACGGAAAACCGCATCCTGTTAAACCGTTTGAACCTCTCTCCGAAGCTGAAATTCAAATGCATCAATACGCCATCAAATTGATGGATCTTCGAAAAGATATTGAAAGCGAAATGAAACCCTTTATCGGTAAATAATCCAACGTATTTTTGCAGCATGAAAATTTTGGTCATTGGCGAACAAAAACGTTTTGATGAACTTCAACAACGTTTGGGACTTGAACATCAATACACGTACAAACCCGACTTTTCGGATGGCTTCCTATCCAGCGAACAGCTGAACGGATTCGATTACATCTTCGATCTTAATTTCGACGATAATCCGGTAAACTTGAACTACTACGCCCGACTTGAAAATGTTCCCGTGATGGTATCTGCTGCGAAAATTTCGCTTTCTGAACAGTTTTCCCGATTCAAATCACCGGTGAATCAATACAACATTACCGGTTGTAATTTCTTACCCACCATGATCAACCGCCCCAAGTGGGAAGTTTCTCAACTTCGCCCCGGGAATATTCGCGTATTAGCCAAATTGGAAAACGAATTGGGAGTTCCCACGCTTCAGGTTGGCGACCGCGTTGGCATGGTCACTCCTCGGGTTTTGGCGATGATCATCAACGAAGGAGCATTTACAGTTCAAGAAGGAACAGCGTCCGTTCCCGATGTTGACCTTGGAATGAAATTGGGCACCAATTACCCCATGGGTCCATTGGAATGGGCAGACCGCATAGGTCTTCATCATGTGGTAGAATTACTCAACGCCATTTACGACGACACCAAAGATGAGCGATATAAAGTTTGTCCGCTTTTGAAAAACCTCGTTTATTCGGAAGAAACGTTTTACCATTACCATCAAAATTTAACATGAAATCCATCGTTCTTACCCCCGAAGCTGCAAATCGAACCATCCAACGAATGGCCTACGAAATCGTAGAACAGCATTACGGTGAAGTTCAAATTTGTTTGGCGGGAATCGTGGGAAATGGTGCTGAGTTTTCGTACATTCTCGGACGTGAAATCATTGAAATTTCGGACTTAAGGGTGCATTTCATGAAAGTCACCCTCGATAAAAAGAACCCATTCTCTCATCCCATTGAAGTTTCACAATCGCTCGAGTTTCACAATCAAATGCCCATTGTTTTGATTGATGACGTTGCCAATTCGGGCAGCACCTTATTTTACGCTCTTCGTTTGTGGATGGAATCTCAAATCACCTCGCTTAAAACAGCTGTTTTGGTGGATCGTGCCCATAAAAGATTTCCCATTTCCCCTGATTTTATCGGTGTTTCCTTGGCAACAACGTTGCAAGATCACGTTGAAGTGATCATCGAAAACCACCAAGTGGAAGCTTTTTTGATTTAAGCCAACTTTTTTCTCTTCTTCTTGTTCCTTTTTTGTGGATGAAAGCTTCTTGGCTTTCCGCTTCATTTTCTTAATTTTGCACCCATAAAATTTGTTCAATCGCATGAATTATTTAACCAATAGAAACGACGGTTTCGAACGTCGTCACAATGGCCCTTCTGCTCAGGAAGTTTCCGACATGTTGGCCACCATCGGAGTTCCTTCCTTGGATCAATTAATCGATGAAACGGTACCGGCCCACATTCGCCGTAAAGGTCTGATGGATATTCCCGCTGCGATGACAGAACATGGCATCCTTGCCGAATTGAAAAAAATTGGAAGCAAGAACCAAATTTTCAAATCATTCATCGGGCAAGGATACTACAACACCCACGTACCGGGAGTGATTTTGAGAAACATCATGGAAAATCCAGGATGGTACACCCAATATACCCCATACCAAGCCGAAATTGCTCAAGGACGTTTGGAAGCGCTTTTGAATTTCCAAACCATGATCATCGATCTTACCCAAATGGAAATTGCCAATGCTTCACTTTTGGATGAAGCAACGGCTGCGGCAGAAGCCATGTTCATGGTGAACAGCTTGAAAGGCAAAAACAACGGAAATAAGTTTTTTGTTGCCCACGACGTTTACCCCCAAACCCTCGACCTCTTAAAAACGCGCTCTGAACCTATCGGAGTAGAATTGGTGGTAGGAAATCCGGCTGAGTTTACGCCTTCCGAAGAATTCTTTGGTGTGGTTTTACAATACCCCAACAAATTCGGACAAATCAACGATTACCGCGCTTTCGCTGAAAAATGCCACGCTTGCGGTGTTTTTGTTTGCGTTGCAACCGATCTTTTAGCACTAACCGTTTTGGAAGCTCCCGGAACTTGGGGTGCCGATGTGGTCTTCGGATCCAGCCAGCGTTTTGGTGTACCCATGGGTTACGGTGGTCCCCACGCAGCATTCTTCGCTGCCAAAGACGATATGAAACGTTCCATGCCGGGACGAATCATCGGCGTTTCCATCGACGCTCAAGGAAATCGTGCGCTTCGCATGGCGCTTCAAACCCGTGAGCAGCACATCAAGCGCGAAAAAGCGACGTCCAATATCTGCACAGCTCAAGTGCTTC
>JAIYBD010000251.1 GCA_027488715.1 Bacteroidota bacterium
GGTTTGCAGGGAATGATCAACGACTTGGTGCAACAAGCCGATTTTGAAACCGGAAATGTTATTTCGGAATCCGATATTCAGCAGTTATCGCAAAAGAATCCTCCCGCTTTGGCACGCATCATCAGCGCAGCCGAAAACAAACCGGAATTGTTTGATCAATACCGAACGCCCATTGAAGCCATGGCCGCCCAAAACCATGTTCCTGTTCTCGGAATTACCGGAACGGGCGGTGCCGGAAAGTCTTCCTTGGTGGATGAGTTGGTTCGCCGTTTCCTGTTGGATTTCCCCGACAAAACGTTGGGAATTATTTCGGTGGACCCCTCGAAAAGAAAAACCGGCGGCGCCTTGTTGGGTGACCGCATTCGCATGAACGCCATCAAAAATCCACGGGTTTACATGCGCTCATTGGCTACTCGCCAAAGTAACTTGGCGTTATCCAAACATGTTGGCGATGGTATTTCGGTGTTGAAAGCCGCCAATTTCGATTTGATCATTTTGGAAACGTCGGGCATCGGCCAATCCGATACCGAAATCTTAGACCACTCCGATGTTTCTTTGTACGTGATGACTCCTGAATACGGAGCGGCAACCCAGCTCGAAAAAATCGACATGTTGGATTTTGCCGATTTGATTGCGTTGAACAAATTCGACAAACGCGGGGCCTTGGATGCGATTCGGGATGTAAAAAAACAATACCAACGCAACCATCAATTGTGGGATACCGATCCAGAAACCCTTCCCGTTTACGGAACCATTGCTTCCCAATTCAACGACCCCGGAATGAACCGGCTTTACCAAGCCGTGATGAATAAAATGGTGGAGAAAACCGGTGCCGGCTTGGCATCTACCTTTACCATTACCGATGAAATGTCGGAAAAGATTTACATCATTCCTCCCGCTCGTACCCGCTACCTTTCAGAAATTTCGGAGAATAACCGAAACTTTGATGCTTGGGTGAACAAGCAATCTTCCGTTGCCGAAAAATTGTACGGATTGCACCAATCCATGGAAGCTGTTCGCAGCATTGCCCCCGAAGATCAAGATCGTTTGTTGAAAGGGCTTCAAGAGACCTTCGAAAAAATGAAGCTTGAACTCGATCCGAAGAATTGGAAATTGTTGCAAGAGTGGGAAGAAAAGAAGAAAAAGTACACCGATCCCGTATTCTCTTTCCAGGTGCGCGATAAGGTGATCAATATTCAAACGCATACGGAATCGCTTTCCAAAACGCAGGTTCCCAAGGTTTCTTTACCGAGGTACAGTTCATGGGGAGATATTTTGAAATGGACGTTGCAGGAAAACGTTCCGGGAGAATTCCCCTACACGGCTGGAATATATCCGTTCAAGCGAGAAGGGGAAGACCCAACCCGCATGTTTGCCGGAGAAGGCGGCCCCGAACGAACCAACAAGCGTTTCCATTACGTTTCTTTAGGAATGCCCGCCAAGCGCTTGTCAACCGCTTTCGATTCGGTAACCCTTTACGGAAACGATCCCGGTTACCGCCCCGATATTTACGGCAAAATTGGAAACTCGGGCGTGAGCATTTGTTGCTTGGACGATGCCAAAAAGCTGTATTCTGGATTTGATTTGGCCGATCCCAAAACGTCGGTTTCCATGACCATCAACGGGCCAGCGCCCATGTTGTTGGGATTTTTCATGAATGCTGCCATTGATCAGCAATGCGAAAAATACATCCGCGCTCAAGGAATAGAAACCGAAATTCAAGCTAAAATTGATAAAATTTACGCTGAAAAAGGAATTGCACGTCCACGCTACAACGGCGATTTACCGGAAGGAAACGATGGATTGGGTTTGATGCTTTTGGGCGTTACCGGCGATCAGGTGTTGCCTGCAGAAGTGTATGCCAAAATTAAAGCGGAAACGCTGGCTCAGGTTCGAGGTACGGTTCAGGCCGATATTTTGAAAGAAGACCAAGCGCAAAATACGTGCATTTTTAGTACCGAGTTCGCCTTGCGCTTGATGGGCGACATTCAATCGTACTTCATCCAACAAAAGGTTCGCAATTTTTATTCGGTTTCCATTTCGGGATACCACATTGCCGAAGCAGGTGCCAATCCCATTACGCAATTGGCATTTACGTTGGCCAACGGTTTCACTTACGTGGAATACTACCTCAGCCGCGGCATGAGCATCAACGATTTTGGGCCAAACCTTTCGTTCTTTTTCAGCAACGGAATTGACCCGGAATACGCCGTAATTGGCCGCGTTGCTCGAAGAATTTGGGCGAAATCAATGAAGCAGAAATACGGTGCCGATGCGCGCACTCAAATGTTGAAGTACCACATTCAAACATCGGGTCGCTCGTTGCACGCTCAAGAAATTGATTTCAACGATATTCGTACTACGCTTCAGGCGTTGTATGCGATTTACGACAACTGCAACTCGCTTCATACCAACGCTTACGACGAGGCCATTACCACTCCTACCGAGGAATCGGTACGTCGTGCCATGGCCATTCAGTTGATCATCAACCGAGAGTTGGGCTTGGCGAAAAACGAGAATCCGTTGCAGGGGTCGTTCATCATTGAAGAAATGACGGATTTGGTGGAAGAGGCCGTTTTGGCCGAGTTCGATCGGATCACCGAAAGGGGAGGAGTTTTGGGAGCCATGGAAACCATGTATCAACGCGGAAAAATTCAGGAAGAGTCCTTGCATTACGAAATGTTGAAGCATACCGGTGAATATCCCATCATTGGGGTGAACACGTTCTTGAGTTCCAAGGGCTCGCCCACGGTGCTTCCCAAAGAAGTCATTCGAGCTACAACGGAAGAAAAAGAATTCCAAATTCAAACCGTTCAGCAGTTGCAGCAATTCCAAGGCGAAAAAGCGCAAGCGTCTTTGCGAAAAATTCAAGAGGCGGCCATTCAAAACCAAAATATTTTTAACGAACTCATGGAGGCCGCTAAGGTGTGTTCGTTGGGCCAAATCACCCAAGCCTTGTTTGAAGTGGGTGGACAATACCGGAGGAACATGTAATGAAAGTGGATCAAAATACCGTAGATCGTTTGGCCCATTTGGCTCGATTGGAGTTCAATGCCGATGAAAAACAACAATTGGTTGGCGAAATGAACAACATGTTGGCTTTTGTAGAAAAATTGAACGAGTTGGACACCGATTCGGTAGCTCCTCTCGTTTACCTGAGTGATTCGGAAAACGTTTTTCGCGAAGACGAACCGAAGCCGTGGATTACCCACCAAGAAGCGCTTCAGAATGCCGCGAAAAAAGACACCGATTTCATTCGTGTACCCAAAGTAATCGATCAATCCGGTGAATAAATCGCTCATTCAACTTCAAGATATTACCCGCAAATATGTGATGGGGACCGAAACCGTTCACGCCTTGCGGGGTGTTAGTTTTTCCATTGAAAAGAACGAATACGTGGCCCTGATGGGTCCTTCGGGTTCGGGGAAAAGTACGCTTATGAACATCTTGGGTTGCTTGGATACGCCTTCCAGCGGAGAATATTGGCTCAATGGAAAAGACGTGAGCAAAATGACCGACAATGAATTGGCGGCCGTTCGAAACATTGAAATTGGATTCGTTTTTCAAACGTTTAACTTGTTGCCCAGAAATACAGCTTTGGAAAACGTAGCGTTACCGTTGGTGTATGCAGGAATTAAGAAAGAGGAACGAGAAGCGAGAGCGGCCCAAGTGTTAACCATGGTGGGATTGGCCGACCGCATGAGTCACCGCCCAAACGAGTTGAGCGGTGGTCAGCGGCAGCGCGTGGCGGTAGCCCGAGCGTTGGTGAACAATCCCAGCATTATTTTGGCCGACGAACCGACGGGAAATTTAGATACAAAAACGAGCCATGAAATCATGGCTTTGTTTGAAGAAATCCATAAAAACGGAAATACCATCATTCTGGTAACGCACGAGGAAGATA
>JAIYBD010000206.1 GCA_027488715.1 Bacteroidota bacterium
AAATTTGGAAGCGGCGGCCCTCAAATGCCCGATATGCGCATGCGCATGATGATGGACATGATGCCCATGCCGCGACATTAAGGTTTTAGTTTTTCATTGAACACCACTGGGAGGGTCATTCTTGCTTCAAAAGGATGGCCCTCTTTTTTACCCGGGCTCCAAGTCGGCATGTTTTGTAAAGCTAGTCGTAATATCTGCCGATAAAGCGGATATCCATTGTTTCCAACATCTACTTGTTGGATTTTTCCGTTGGTATCAATCAAAAATGAAACAGTAAAAGAGGCATACACCTTTTTTATCGAAGTGGGCTTTTCTACAGTTTCGTGGAGGTAACGTACGAGTGAATCAAAGCCGCCTGGAAAAGCGGGATCTCGGGTTTCAGCCAAAATGGAAATTTGGTTGGAATCGACTTTTGCGCCCTCTTGCTGTTCCATGTTTTTCCCCAAGGTATCGGTTTGGGCCACTGGTGTTTCGGGAGTGGGTGGCGTAGGAGGAGTAGGTGTTTCAGATACCTCTTTTTGTACAACAACTTGATCTGATCGAACTTTTTGTTCTTTTCGGGGTGTTTCAGCAACCTTTTCGGGTTTTTCTTCAACGGGTTGAACAACTTCGGGTGGGATGTAAACCGGTGGTCCGTCGGGTGCTACCATTTCTAAATCTTGTTGAAGCGACCACCAATAGGCCCCGCCCCCGAAGCCGATTCCCAAGAAAAGTTGAAGGAAAAACGCCCATTGAATGGCTTTGTCAGAGGCCCGGCGAACTTGGTAAGCCCCATAACTAGTGTTTTTATTCCGAAAAATCAAATCGTCCCACCGCTTCATTTCTTTTCTCCTTCCCGTTCAATCTTCTGAATCAAATACTCTTCGCAAATCATTTTTTCTGGATCCCACTCCTCCTTGAGGTTTTGTCCAAAGAGTCGGGCTGTGGCTTGAAACATACCAGCAATGAAGGAGTTACGCAGTTCTTTTACAATGGAGTAGCCCGATTTTCCGCACTCTCGGTCAAGTAATCGAACCAGCAGAATGCCCTCGGAGGTCGTCATGTTTTCCAACTCTCCCGTAAACTCATCGCGAAGTCGTTTTTCGGTAGCTGAAACCTTGGCCTTGTGCTCGCGTTGGGGAAGGGTGGACAGTTGTGCGTTCAATTCGGCAAGTTCCATTCCTGCGCGTTTGGCCAAAGGAAGCACCTTTTTTAATTTTCGCTCCAAACGGGCATTATCGCAATTGTTTTTTGGAATTTTTGCCACAGGAGCACCGTTACCAAAAACGATGGTGGGCAAGGGATACGTTCGAGGCGTATCAGGGGGCGATTGAATTCCTAAAATGAAAAGCCAAGCAGCAATCATGCGATTAATGGAAGAGGAACGAAAAGGTAATGCCGAAAGAAAAGAATTTTAACATTTTTCGTTCAAACCCTTACTCTTTCACATATACGCGCTTCACCCGGGGGCTGATGCCGGTGAGTAATTCGTAGGGGATCATTCCCACTTGTTGGCAAAGTTGGGGCAGTGGCAATTCAGGTCCAAAAAGGATAACGTCATCCCCTTCTTTAGCGTCGATGCCATCCAAATCAATCATGCACATGTCCATGCAAATATTTCCGATGGTGGGTGCAAGTTTTCCATTCACCCAAAAAGCAGCTTTCCCATTGCCAAATTGTCGGCCAATTCCATCGGCGTAACCAATGGCAATGGTTCCAACCTGGGTGGCTTTGTTTACAACACCAACACGCCCATATCCTACCGTATCGCCAGGTTGAAGGGATTTTACTTGGGATAAAATGGTTTTTAAACGAGATACCTGTTGCAATCGTTCTTGAATTTTTGCCGATGGATCGACACCGTATAATCCAATACCCAATCGCACCATGGAACCGGAGAATGGAGCGTGTCTGAGCATTCCGGCTGTATTGAGTGCGTGCCGAAGGGGTTGAATGTTCAAGGCCAATTCAATTTGATCGGCAAAAGCATGAAAAACGGTGAGTTGTTTTTCAGAGAATGGATCTTGTTCGGGATCTTCAGCGGCCGCCAAATGCGTCATCAAACTTTTTACTTCCAAGCGGCCGGCATTTTTTAATACCGAAATCAATGTTTCTTGTTCCTCAGGAAGAAATCCCAATCGGTGCATGCCCGTATCCAATTTCAGGTGAATACCCAGGGTTGGGGCCGAAGAGGTTTTTTCAAGGTATCGATTCAGCGACTGTAAAATGCCAAACCCAAAAACTTCAGGCTCTAAATCGTATTCAACTAAGGAATCGAAGGCGTCTTCTTCGGGGTTCATAACCAAAATGGGAAGAGTAATTCCGGCTTTACGCAAAGCAACGCCTTCGTCGGCATAGGCAACGGCTAAATAGTTCGCTCCCAGGTATTGCAATCGTCCGGCAACCTCCAATAGGCCTGAACCATAAGCAAATGCTTTAACCATCACCATCATTTTCACTTCTTTGGGAACCAATTCTCGGTAAACCCGAAAATTATGTTCGATGGCATCGAGGTTTACTTCCAGCACCGTTCGGTGTTTTTGGGCACCTAGTTTTTTCTCGATACGTTCGAATCCAAAAACACGTGCGCCTTTGAGAAGGATGCTTTCATCGAAAAAGGGAATGATGGGCAATTTCTCAAGAAAATCTTCGGTAGATGAAAAAAACTGTTGTTCTGGTAGATGGAAAAATCGTTGAAATTGGACCATTTGGGGTCCGATGGCGAGCAGACGTTCTACACCGGAATGACGTAATCGTTGAGCGAGCCAACGGTATTTTGGAGCGTCTTCTGGTCCGGCCTCTGCTAAGTCGCTCACAATCAGCGTTCGTTTGGGCCGGCTTTTCTGTGTTAACCAAAAATCAATCGCAACACTTAAGCCATCAATCGTATTCCCGTAACTATCGTTGATGAGCTGACATTGGTTGATGGCTTGTTTTTGTTGCAACCGCATTTCTACGGGCTCCAAATTTGCTAACAAAGGCGTCAATTGCTCAGGCAACAGGCCCAGCTGAAAGGAGGCAAGAAGTGCCGCCGCCGCATTTTCCACGGATGCCTGATCCCGAAAGGGTAAGGGAAAAGGAAGTGGAAATCCGTGGTATTGGGCCGACCAGTCTTCCCCAGTTTTTGATAAAGTCAAATCCGATTCCTTCCCACGAATGGAGAATGTTTCGGTTTTTAACCATGGATTAACTTTTTTAAGTTCAGCAACGGCATGAATGATTTCGGGATAATCTACCGAATGAATCAAAGTCCTCGATTCTTTAAACAGTAGCGCCTTTTCTTCAGCTTTTTCCAATCGATGGCTGAAGCCTTTGGCATGCGATTCGCCCAGGTTGATAAAAATACCTATTGTTGGACGAATGATGGTTTGGAGGGCGGCCATTTCTCCTTTTTGACTAACGCCGGATTCAAAAATACCGATGTTAAATTTGGTACTCATGCGCCAAACCGAAAGGGGCACACCGATTTGGGAGTTAAAACTTCGGGGGTTAGAAACAATGGATTTAAAAGGAGAAATGAGATGATTGAGCCACTCCTTGACCACGGTTTTTCCATAACTTCCGGTTACTCCAATAACGGGATAGCTAAATTGAATCCGATGTTTTTCGGCGATGGTTTGAAGGGCTATTAAGGTGTTGGGAACGAGAATTGCCGATTCATTTTCCTGTAGGGGTATGGGTTTGGAGATGAGGAAAAGCGAAACTCCGCGCCTTCGAGCTTCTGGAATAAAATCGTGACCGTCGGCGCGGGATGAAACCAAAGCCACAAAAAGCGTATGCTCTCCTCGATGGATGATGCGGGTATCATAAGCCAACTCTTCCACCCGATCTGATTCGCGACCAAGAATGGGAGCATTAAGCCATTGAGCAAGGGTGGAAAGAGCGTACGACATGGGGTTTTATTCAATTAGCCCTTCTGCTTTTAAAAAACGCATGCAGGCATTTTGTTCAGCTTCTTTTTTGGAAAACTCCATTCCTTCGGCTACCGTTATTCCGTCCAAACACAAGGCAAGGGTGAAATGTTTTTTAGCACCGGCATGTTGAATTTTAACCAACTCGAAAGATACCTGTTTGTTATTCCGTTGCGCCCATTCGTAGAGTCGACTTTTGTAGTTTTCGTCGATGCGCTCCAATTCGTCAAAGTCGATGTAATGACCAATAATTTTTTGGGAAATGAAATGATGAACGGCTTGATATCCTCGGTCAAGGTAGATAGCAGCAATAAATGCTTCGTAAACATCCGCTTGCATGGAGGCCGTAAGTTGAGTTTTTTGATGAATAGCATCGAACTGTAAGAGCTGAGCTAAACCCATGCGCTGCGAAAGTGAAGCATGGTTTTTGGTAGAAACGGCTTTTGCTCGCATTTCCGTTAAAAATCCCTCATCTCGATTGGGATATTTTCGAAATAGTAAGTCGGCCATGATCAAATCGATGACCGCATCTCCCAAAAACTCCAATCGTTCGTTGTGAGGAACACGATTTTTAGATCGTGAAGCCATGGAGGAATGGGTTAGGGCCGCCGAAAAAACCGAAAGTCGTTTAGGATAAAACCCCGTTAAATGAAAAATCGTTTTCGATAATTGTTGATCGCTCGCAGAGCGGCTCAAATGCAAGAAACGAAGATGGAGGGGAATCCGCATGAGCCAAATTAGGGCTCGTATTTTTTGAAAATAACCGAAGCATTATGACCGCCAAATCCGAAAGTGTTGGAAAGTGCGGCGCGAACGGTTCTTTTTTGAGCCGTATTAAACGTTAAATTTAGACGGCTATCCAACTCTGGATCAACGGTTTCGTGGTTAATCGTTGGTGGGATAATGTCGTTTTGTACTGCCAAAATGGAAGCAATCCCTTCAACCGCACCTGCGGCACCCAAAAGGTGACCGGTCATGGACTTGGTTGAACTGATGTTCAATTGATAAGCACTTTCTCCAAAAACGGAAATGATGGCTTTTGTTTCTGCAACATCACCCAAAGGGGTTGATGTTCCGTGCACGTTGATGTAATCGATGTCGCTGGCCTTCAGGTTTGAATCTTCCAAAGCAGATTTCATTACATTGGAAGCTCCAAGTCCTTCGGGATGTGGTGCAGTGAGGTGATAAGCATCGGCCGAGGCACCGCCTCCAGCTAATTCAGCATAAATTTTCGCACCTCGAGCTAAAGCGTGTTCCAACGTTTCAAGAACGATACAACCCGCTCCTTCTCCTAAAACGAAACCATCTCGGTTTAAATCGAAGGGTCGAGAAGCGTTTTTTGGACTTTCATTTCGCTCAGAGAGAGCCTTCATGGCATTGAATCCACCAATTCCTGCTTCATTTACGGCAGCCTCAGATCCACCAGAAATGATGATATCTGCCTTTCCAGCGCGCAAATACATCAAGGAGTCGAGCAACGCATTGGTGGCAGAAGCACATGCAGAAACGGTAGCAAAATTGGGACCTCGAAATCCAAATCGCATGGAAATGTGTCCAGGAGCGATATCGGAAATCATTTTTGGAATGAAGAAAGGATTGAAACGTGGGGTCCCGTCTCCTTGGGCGAATGCCATGCATTCGTTTTGAAACGTGAACAAACCCCCGATTCCTGATCCCCAAATAACTCCTACGCGGTCGGGGTTGTATGAACCCTCGGTTAATTGAGCATCATCTACCGCCTGTTGGGCGGCAGCAATGGCATAATGAGTAAAAGGATCCATCTTCCGGAGTTCCTTCTTATCGATGTACTCGGCGGGATCGAATCCTTTTACTTCACATGCGAATCTCGTTTTGAATTTCGAAGCATCGAATTTGGTAATCATATCTGCACCACTTACCCCATGGATAAGGTTGTTCCAAAATTCGGCTACAGAATTACCCAGCGGGGTAATTGCACCTAAACCGGTTACAACAATGCGACGCTCAGTCATGCGCAACGAAATTTAAAAATGATTTTTTACTTAGCGTTAGCCTCTAAGTATTGGATGGCTGCGCCAACGGTTTGAATTTGCTCAGCTTGATCATCTGGGATAGAAACATTGAATTCCTTTTCGAATTCCATGATCAATTCTACGGTGTCCAAAGAATCTGCACCTAAATCGTTGGTGAAGCTTGCATCATTGGTTACTTCGCTTTCATCTACGTTCAATTTCTCAACGATGATTGCCTTAACGCGATTTGCAATGTCTGACATAATGATTTATTTGTTGGTTTGTGGTGCAATATTACCACATTTTAAAAGAACAAACAAAAGATTGAAAATTTTTGCAACAAAATCCAACATATTTTTGAAAATCAATCCGCAAAAAACCCTCATTTTCAGCCCCTTTTGATAAAAAAATGTTCAAAAAACATGGGAAAATTTAAATTCATTTTGCATCTTTGCCATCCTAATTGTTAACCACCGTGAAAAAAGTAATCTATTTATTTCTCGTACTTAGCCTCGGATTGGCTTCTTGCCAAAAGGAAAAAACGATCGGACCTGGATTAATTGGGCCAAGCTCTGAAAAATCAATGGGCCGGGCAACAAATGATCCGCAGCAATATGAAACCATGGCCTATGCCAATTGGCCAGAAACCTTTGAATCGGGCACAAAAACAGCCTATTCAAATGCATCAATCACGTTGATTACGGGCAGTTGGTCATTGAACGATGCGTTGATTGGTACGTCTACCTCCGATCGAAAAATGGGAACCAAATCCGTTCGTATTCAAAATTCAGGGTCATTGGTCATGGATTTTAATTTAACGAATGGAGCAACCTCCGTTTCGGTAAAACACGCCAAATACGGTACCGACGCCAATTCTACGTGGTCCCTTTTCTATTCCACCAATTCAGGATCAACCTGGACCGCCCTGGGGTCAACCGTTACAACGTCCTCTACCGCATTAACAACAACATCTTTTTCCTTAAATGTTACCGGTAACATTCGTTTTCGTTTAACAAAACTTTCTGGAGGTCGACTTAACATTGATGATTTTTCCGTGGTGGATCAAGGCGGTACATCTGGAGGAGGCTCAACAGGCGGAACACCAACCCGAGATAACAATTTGGAAATGGGTAATCCTTCAGGTGCTACAAATTTGGCGACCAACCTTTCCAATTATTTGCTTTCCAAGCCACAATATGTAATGAGCTACAACAATGGTCGTGGATGCCCAAACTGGGTTTCATGGCATTTGAGTTCTGCTTGGAAAGGATCGGCCACCCGTTGCGATTGTTTTGCAGCGGAAGCGCTTTTGCCTACCGGCTTTTATAAGGTCCCCTCTACAGCGTATGCAAATACCGGTTTCGACCGAGGCCACCTATGTCCTTCCGACGATCGCGATGGTTCCGCAACCGACAATGCCGCCACCTTCACCATGTCGAACATGGTTCCTCAAGCTCCTGCCAATAACCAAGGATTGTGGGCGAATTTGGAAGCCTATTGCCGAACACTCATCACCGCAGGAAATGAATTGTATGTGATTTCCGGTGCCTATGGCTCTGGAGGAACAGGTAGCAACGGTGGAACCACAACAACCATCAATAGTGGTCGTGTTACTGTTCCTGCTCGCCTGTGGAAAATCATTGTGGTATTGCCAACCGGAACAGGCGATGCTTCGCGGGTTACAACGTCTTCTCGTGTTATTGCCATCAATGTTCCCAATACCCAAACCTCAAACAACAGCGCATGGGGTAGCTACCGCACCAGTGTAGATGCCATTGAAACGGCTACGGGATACGATTTCCTATCAGCAGTGCCTTCTGCGATTCAAGCCGTAATCGAAGCAAATACGGATAGTGGCCCAACACAATAATGAAAACGAGTAATAAAAAAGCCCCGAAGAAATTCGGGGCTTTTTTTGTAGTGATTGAGTTTAA
>JAIYBD010000067.1 GCA_027488715.1 Bacteroidota bacterium
AAAAAAATTAAAGCAAATAAGATGGAGGGGAACAAAATGCCCAAGGCTACTCCAAATTTCAATTGATCGCGATTCATAAATTCCAATTTTTGATGGCCTCTTTCCATCCGTAATGCGTCAGGTCAAAATTGACCGGAACCACCGACGCAAAGTTATGCTTCAATGCCCACTCATCGGTATCGTCTCCATCATCCTTATTAACAAACTCACCGGTTAACCAATAATACGTTTTTCCGTGAGGATCCACTCGTTTATCGAACTTTTCTACCCATTTTGCTTGCGCCTGCCGACAAATTTTTATTCCTTGAAATTCCGATTTGGCGCAATTCGGGATGTTCACATTCAACACAAATGGAGGCTGCGGACGGTGGAGTAAAACGCTTTCAATCATTTTTTTCGCCACCTCAACGGCCAACGAAAAGTCGGCTTCCCATGAAAAGTTGGTCAATGAGAAACCAATGGACGGAATTCCCTCCAATCCACCTTCCACCGCTGCCGACATGGTACCGCTATACAAAATATTCACCGAGCTGTTGCTTCCGTGGTTAATCCCAGAAATCAATAAATCGGGTTTTCGGTGCATCACCTGATCAACGGCCAATTTCACGCAATCAACTGGGGTTCCCGTGGTGTGATAGGCCGCCTTCACTCCTGGAAACAAGCCTTTCACTTCCAACATCCTCAAGGGCTTGGAAATGGTAATCGCATGCCCCATGCCCGACTGACCGGAATCGGGAGCTACCACCACCACTTCACCAAAATATTGTGCAGCTTCAATCAAGGCTTTGATGCCCGGAGCGGTAATTCCATCGTCGTTGGTCACTAAAATCAAGGGAGTATTCATGGCACAAAGGTCGTTTTATTTTCTTTAATTTTCGGCATTTTACAGGTTTTTGGATTCACTTCCTTGTTCATTTCTTTTCCGTTTTTCCAATGTAGCACCCACTGATGCGCGAAAAATGGAGCAAGGATAACCCCTTTGCTTCCAAACGCATTCAAGATGGCCAATTGGTTGTATTCAGGATGAAATCCGGCGAACGGTCGTCGGGAATGATTCGCAGGTCGAACGCCGGAACGATGTTCCAGCACTTCCACTTTTCTGCCGATGGTTTTCTCCAACTTCTCGATCAAGGTAGAGGCGTCTTCTTCCGAAGGATTCCAGTCGAGGCGATCCCACCGAAAATTAGAACCAAAGCGAAACGTTTGATCGCCCAACGGGATGAGGAAAAATCCGGCATGGTAAATCTCTTTTTCAGAAATTCCTTCAATTTTCACTTTCATCACTTCCCCCTTCGCAGGATTCATGGGCAGGACCGAAAACCAAGGATTGAGCGCTATCCGATTCCCTTCACAGAAAAGAACCATCTGAGCTTTTATTCCCGGGTATTCCACTCCATCTTCCTTCAAGTTGAGCTGATGATAATCAAAAGTTGCTTCGATAAAATTTCCACCCAGTGCTTTTTTGGAGCATTGAAGAAACGTGGGAATATCGAGCCAACCGGCCTCCTGAATTTCACCCATTCCCGTGTCGGAAGGCCGGTAAGAATTCTCTTCTCGAAACCCTAACCCCGATCCCAATTTCTCCATCTGCCGCTTCCAAACCCCTTGAAAATTCAAATCCGGAATATCGTGAACCATGGTTTTGGGATGAAAAAAGTGGGCTCCCCAAACCTTCTCCATGGCCGAATACGTTTGGTGAGCAAAAGGAAAAACCTCATCGGCCAACCACGACCATTCCACGCTGCGAATCCGCAACGGGTGCCAAAGTCCGGCCGCAACCGAAGAAGCTTTGTATTGCTCATCCGAAATCACTACCACCGATTTGCCGGCCTGCTGCAATTGGTAGGCCGCGTGCGCTCCCGCCAATCCATGACCTACAACAAGGACATCGGTCTCAATAGCCATCCTTGTAATCCTTCAATTTGATGTTCAATCCGAACTCCAAATTTCCACCCAGCGTTCCCGTTCTCACCGGGAAATCGTAGGAAGCACGCAACTGGATTTGATTCCCAAGATCGAAACCCGTCATGATGGAAATCGGATTTAATCCGTAGGGAATTACGGTTAACATGCCCTTGTATTGAAACATGCGGTACGCCAATCCGAATTGAAATTTATCCAAGTATTCAAATCGAGTGGCGAATTGAATGCCATAGCTTCGATTGCAGATGCGGTAAAACACCTCGGATTTGTTTTTCCATCCGCCCGACATGCTGGAAGTCCAACCCACATTGGCATTGATGGAACGAGCCGTAGCATAATCGCCCAATCGTTTAAAAGCGATGGTGGGCTGAAATAGGTTTTGAACGGCTGCGCCAACATGAACATTTTTGGTTCGGAACCAAAGTCCGGCATCGAGATCGGAACTGCTTCGGGTTTCGGAATTGATTCCCGCCGAAATACTCAAAAATTGAACCGAAGGAGCAACGCCCAACCCCAATGAAAAATCGGAAGCATCCAAACGATACCCGTAAACTCCCCTCAACAAAACCTGAGTATTGTTACCTTCCTGATTGATTTTAATGGTTCCACCAACATCGTTACTCTTGTTTTTGGTCACGTCGTACGCGCCCTGCAGACTCCAGGAAAGCATTCCGGGCGTATTGACGAATTGCTTGCGGTAACCCAATAAAAGATTATCGTGATTTACGCCCGAATACGCCGGATTGAAATGGATCATGGTGAACCACGGCATGCGAGAATTCCAGTAAATTTCTTGGGTTGGAAGTTGAGCGAAAGTTTCCTTTACGCCTAAAAAGAGAAGCATGGAAAACAAAAATATCCGTTTCATGGAAACAAAGAAACGGCACTAAATTGGTCTTTTTCGTAAAGTTTTGAGAACGTTCCGTGAATATTTTTCAACACCAATTGCCCGCCTCCCCAATCCGATTTCTTCCGAAAAACTTTGGCGGCCAATTGTACATTTTCGCATTGCATGTTTTCCACCTTGGCCACCGATAAATCCTTCACCCCGATTCCCAATCGTTGATTTTTCATCTGAAGATTCTTTCCCAAAAACCGATTTCCTTCCCCGCAGGAGATGGATTTATCTCCGTTTTGGGAAAACGAACAATGGGAAACGGTGGCGTTTCCGCCAGAAAAATCGATTCCATCGTTACCGGTTTTGATGAATTGCGAGCGAGAAACCGAAATTTGGCAGAAATCGAAATCGATTCCGTCGCCGGAAACATTTTGCACCACCACCTTCTCCAATTGCCCCGAGCAATGAACCAAATTCAAGGCATCTTCAGCATGAATATCTTCAAAAACAACTTCGCTCCAATTCAACTCCGCTCCAACCACATTCACCCCGCCCATTTCGTGTAAATTCCCCCACGAAAACTGCTTCTGATCCCGAAATCGCCAATGACGGAAATTCAGTTTTTTATTCTGCGGATGAAAATAAACGGCTCCGCCTGAAACCAGAATTTCCTCCGAGCCATTTCCGGTTTCTTCCAGCAGTCCCTCCACCCAAAACACCTGTTCGGGACGCATGGAAAGATGAACGCCACGGGGAATTTCCAACACATATCCAGAAGGAATGATGCAGTTGCTGCTCCAATTTCCGGACACGGCAGTGATGCGATTTCCCTTCATTTTAAATCCCTTTGGAATGCAGAGCGACACTTTTTTTACGGTAGATGTTTGTGGAGCAGGGAGCGGTTTCCCCACTTTTTCAAACGATGTTCCGCCAATGGATCGATACCGCAAATTCTTTGAATTCAATGGAAGGACGATGCGAGGTGGGACCCGGGAGGAATCAAAGGCAGGAAGGAAGGTGAAGCGCTGGGGATTCTTCTCATCGAAAATTTCCAAGGGCAACCCCCAGCGATTTTCAACCAACAATTTGCCATTTTCACGGAACGACCACACTTGGGCGGGCAACGGTTTTAAGTAATTTTGAATTTCGTTCGCCCGGCGAATGCTGGCCGCCATCGGATAGTGGTAGTGCTTTCGAATTCCTTGAAGGGCACTCGTAATTCGTTGCATTTCGGCCCCATGCTTCGACCACAACCTTTTCAAATAATCCGATTGGGCGAATTTTCCCAAGTAGAAGAAATACGATTTTACGAACGCTTTGTTTCGGAATAATCCAAAGGGCTGAAGGCCATCTTTCCCCCAATTCGAGTTCGGTTGAAGGCCCCAAGCCATCAAGGGGCGCTCGTCGATTTTATAAATGCCATCTTGAGTAAATCCATCGATCGCGATGGGTTCTAAATTGTGAGTAACGGGATTCAAATAAAAACGCTGGTTGTGCCAAATGATTCCGTGGTACGCCTGAAAAAGCTCCACCAAAGCGTAGTATTTGGCCCAGATCTCTACTTGTCGAACCTCGGCAAATTGTTCCCAGTCCAAGAGCGCTTTTACCGCCACTCCACCCTCGGAATTTTCCATCCATTTTTTCCGATCCACCAACTTAGGAACATTCCATCTTCCTTTGAAAGGAGGCGCTCCAGAAGAGGCGTACGATCGAGTTTGGGCCTCCCAGAATCCGGATTCATCCCATTTTAGAATAGGCCCATCTCTTCGTTCCTGATGCTCCAATAGGTACGTATTGGGCAATCCTTCCAAAACGTACAAACCCAAATCTTTTCCGTTGAGTACAAGATGTACAAACTGATACGCTGGCGTTAAAATTCCTTCTTGTTGAAGTGCTTTTTTAAACATCCATTCCCTTAAAAAATCTCGGGCCTGCGGACGCATCAAAGAAAATTCGGTTTGCCCTTGAACGCCAACCGAGTCGTGGCATTTCACCCGAAAGCTCCATTTTTCTCCGGAAAGGTGATCAATCCAATCGCCTTTCAATCGAATTTCTCCCGGTATGGTTCGTTGATTGAACGACAATTCCATCTCCACCGGTTTTTCGTTTTCTTCCAATAAAATTCCTTTTTGAAGGGCTTTGCTTCGTTGCTGAAGGATTTGATTCCAATTGGATGAAGCCACATCAATTTCAAGGAGGGGGAAATCGTTGGGGATCGATGCAGGCGTTTGATCGAACTCTTTTTCAACGGTTAGATCATCGAAATAGGCGACTCCCGATTTGCCTTTGTAATGGGCTGAAAATACGAGAGAATCGTCCTCGGCGCCTTCCGGCAAAGTGAAGTATTCTTCCAAGAGGTCCCATCCGCGCTGCGATGAGGAGGCCAGCGAAATTTCTTGATAAAATCCACGATTCCCGGTGATGAGTAAACACGCATTTTCATCGTTTCCGTATCTTCTAATGCCTACATAAAACGTTGATTGGGGAGAAACTCCTGAAATGTGAAACGCCATTCCATACGGCTGAAGGGGTTGACATTTAGAAGAATATTTTCCCGAGAAAGCGATGTCATCCGATTGGGTTTTGGCATTGGAAAACAAATCGCCATCGCTTATCCAATAGGTTCTTCCTTCCCGAGTGCTGGTAGATTCTGCATCGCAGTACCACCTCGAATCTTCTGGAGAGGAACGATCGCCCATGGTGAGCAAGAAAGCCAATCCTGCGAGAAGAAAGAATACAAATACGAATCGTTTGAGGTGTTTCATGGGTGAGAAAGGATCTGAAATGAATACCAGTTTTTCATCGGTTTCAGGAGTAAAAAATCCACTTTTTCACCGTTTCCGCCAACTCCTAAAAAATGTATTCCATTTTGTATTTGGTGTTGCTGGGTTTGAAATTTACCAAAATCGCCGGCCAAACACCAAATTTGCTTTCCGCTTTTGGCTTCTTGTTGAAGCAATGGAAGCCACGAGGAGCGGAAATTCTGATTTGGATTCATTTGATACATCTCTTCACCCACTTCTGCATTGGGTTTCCAAAAGGGTTCTCGTCCATCCCAAAACAATGGATGATGCATGATGAGAATTTGGACGGGAAAGGCCGACATTTCTGCTTTAAAAACAGCCGAATCGATGGTGAAGTTTGATTTTCCGACCGTTTGAAAAACGACCAACTTCACCGAGTCAGACAATTCATAAAACTGAAACGGAGAAAGCGAATCAATCCGTTTTTGGTTGTATTCTTCTGGCGTTGCTAAATCGTGATTCCCGTAAGCGATGAACGATTTTCCGGTCCATTTTTTTTCTAAACTCACCCAGGCCGAAGGGGCTAATGCCCCAAAATCAGACACATCTCCTCCCCAAAGCAGGACATCGGCTTGTTGACTTTCTACGGCTTGCAAAAAATGGGGGACAGGACCATTGATGGAATCGGTTTCATCGTAAAGGTGAGCTGCAAAAGTTAGGGTTGGATAGGTTGATTGGCATCCCACCAAAAAAAACATCCCGATGATTCCGAGGATGGGAAAAATCGGGATGCGCTGCATGGATTGTTTTGATTAATGTTGGATCACAAAGCGAACCTTCTTTTCTGCCTTTTTGGTAGAAAGGGTCGCAAAATATACCCCATTGGCCAAGTGAGAAAGATTCAATTCTCTTGACAAAATGCTTTGATTTCCGAACTCAAATCCAGCAACTTTTTTACCATCGATGGAAGTGATGTTCAATTGTGCATTTTCGTTGGATTGATTTTCGAAATACATCATCACCAATCCTTCGGAAGGAGTTGGGAACATTTGGAAAACGGGGAGCGAATAATCAACAGCACCAAGTCCAGCACCTGAAACCTGAATGGTTAGGTTTCTAACACAGCCTTTGGCATCGGTTACGGTAACTTGAACCGGACCACCGTATAAATTGAAGGCTGCGTTGGACGTTTGAGGAGGCGTGGTATTCCACAAGTAGGTGTAAGGAGGAGTAGCACCGAAAACAGATACTCCAGCCGAACCATTTCCTCCACCGGTATTGGGATTCGAGAATTGAATAACCGTGAAAGAATCGGGTTGAGTAAGGGTAATGCTGGTATCGGAAGTACAACCTTGAGCATCGGTTACTCGAACTCGGTACGTTCCTGCAGCCAAATTCGGAAGCACTGCTCCCGATTGAGGAGGAGTTGTTTGCCAAGAATAAGTGAATGGAGCTGTTCCGCCGGTGACTGTGGCCGTAGTAACTCCATTGTTTCCACCGTAGCAATTGATGGGGGTTGTAGCTGATGCAACCGCAACAGGTCCATTATCTGCAAGAGTCGCATTAGCGGTTGTTGAACATCCGTTAGAATCGGTTACCAATAAGGTGTACAATCCGGCACGAAGTCCAACGATTCCAACAGAATCAGGGAATACTCCCGGGCCCCAGGTGAAACGGTATGGGGTAAAACCTCCCGAAACTTGTGCCAAAATGGAACCGTTTCCATTGCAATTGTTCGGTGTTTTCAAAAGCGAATCAATGCGTGGGGAATTCACCACGGTGATGAAATTCGAATCAACAAAAGTGTAAGTATTCAAAGAATCTGAGATGGTCATGGATACGCGGTAAACACCGGGCGTTGTATAAATTACGGTTGGGTTAGCCAGGGTTGATGTAGCGGGAGTTCCACCAGGGAATGACCAAGAAATGCTATGCGCCGTCGTGGTGGAAACATCGTTGAAACGAACAACCGTACCAACACAAACGGTTTTATTTGAAACGGAAACGCGTGCCTGAGGCGGATTCGCAGCTCCGGTCATCACCAATGAAAAACGTTGGAAATTTTGAGCCAAGTTCCCCTTGTGCGATACTCGAATGGTGTACCAACCGGCATTGGGCGTATTCAAAACAACCTTTTCAACGTTATCGCGGATGTTATCGCCACGCGTAGCTCCAGCAGTGCGATTGTTTACATCCAAGATGTATGGCAACGTTGCATTTCCAAGCGAGTCGATGATGCGAAGATCAAGGTCATTCACCAATTTAATGGTCCTTGCATTGAGAGCTGCTGGGGAAGCCGTTCCTGCAACATCGGTCCAAGCCAGAGTTGCTTCTAACGATTCCAAACCATTTGAATACACTCGAATGCTAAACGTATCTTTATTAATCAATGCTTTTTCTAAAATGGGATTACGATTGGAAGAATCGGCAAGGATTCTCGCGGCTTCGTAGGTATTCATCAATCCCCAACCGAAGGTATAATCGGGACCATCGGAAGTTCCAGCCTCGTCGGCCGAATGGATGATCACCGCTTTTGCTGTTGCACTTCGCATCCAACGTCCGTATTTACGACGGCTGAGTTGTTGAAGAAGGGCAATCGAGCCCGTTGCGTTGGGGGCCGACATGGATGTTCCACCAATGACGGTATATGCTTGATCTGAAGTGTTGTTGCATGAACGAAGGTCATCTCCATTGGCCGTAATATCTGGCTTGATGCGACCATCATCGGTTGGGCCCGTAGAACTAAAAGTGCTAATTCGAACCAAGGAAGGTGCTGTCCAACCGTTGGTTAAATCTTGAACTGAACCTACCACCAAAATATTCTTTGAATTCGCCGATCCTGTCATGTTATCGTAGGTTCCGTCGCTATTTCTACGAGCAGTAGAAGTCGTCCAGTTTCCATTAACCTGAACTTGGTGACTTCCCGTCCAAGATTCGTTTCGGTTATTTCCGGCCGATTTTACCATCAAATAATAAGGAGCATTGAAAGCGATGTTATCCCAATCACGAGCTTCGGCATCATACAAACCAAAGTTATAATCTTCAACCGCCGAAATGGTTGGATTACCGTACCAAAACCAAGAATTATTGAATGACCAGCCTCCAGGAATTCCATAGCTATGGTTTGAAAGAAGCATGCCCTGGCTAGCTTCAGAAGCCATTTCAGAATTGTCGTTATTAAAATCGAAGCAACGAAGGCGGCCATTGATCGACATTCCTTTAGCGGTTGGATCAACCCCTTTTGCGAGAATGGTCCCAGCAACGTGAGTAGCGTGCTGATTGGTTGTGGTAACGTTGTCGATTTGAGTGGTTCTTGAACCAGTACCCGATGCAGGTGCGAATTCACGGTGGGTAGAGCGAACTCCTCCCCCGTCCCATTCGCCCATTCGAACGCCCGTACCATCCAAATCCAATCCCGAAATGCCGGTTGGAATTACTTTATTGGTACTGATGGTTCGTGCAGCCGCCGCATTGTCGGTTTGAACATAAACCGGATGTCCGTTTGCATCAATGCGACGAAGAACTAAAACTCCGCCATTCGGCAATTCTTGAATCACCGGAATTCCATGCTTTTTCGAAAAGCGTTGTACAGCACTTTGGTCCTTTTCCCATTGCAACTGAAATTCGTTTTGCAGTTGAGAGAGTACGGCGTGATTGGTTTGTTCGGTGACCATTTCATCGGCATTTTTCACTTTTTTCTCTTGTGCAAAAGCGGCAAATGATCCCAAACCAAGGAGGAGAATTAAACTGCGTTTCATCATGTTTTTTTTGGCGTCGTGAATATAGAGCTAATTTTTTGGAAAGTGTTGCATCCAACCCCGTTTTGACTCGAAATTTATTCCTTACCAATAGCATTTCCATGGACTTATCTCCATCATTTCCCAATCCTATTTCGTACCTTTGCACCAACATGTACCATTCCGTTTTAAGCCAAGATTTACCAACCCCTAAGCTTCATCAATTGTTGATGAGTGCGGTTGTACCACGGCCCATTTGTTTTGCGTCAACCCTAGATGCGGAAGGGAATCCTAACCTGAGTCCTTTCAGCTTCTTCAATATTTTTGGAGCAAATCCTCCTTTGTTGATTTTTTCTCCAGCCAGAAGAGGGCGCGATAATACGGTGAAGCACACCTACGAGAATGTAAAAGAAGTGGCCGAAGTGGTGATCAACGTGGTGAATTATGCCATGGTTGAACAAACATCATTGGCAAGTTCAGATTTTCCCAAGGGGGTGAATGAATTCGTAAAAGCAGGCTTTACTATGCTGGCATCGGATACTGTAAAACCATTCCGAGTAGCTGAAGCCCCCGTTCAAATGGAGTGCAAAGTTTTGCAGGTCATTGAAACGGGGCCCAACGGCGGTGCCGGAAATTTGGTCCTCTGCGAAGTTATCAAAACCCACATCAAAGCCGATTTGCTGAATGAAAAAGGATTGATTGACCCGTTCAAACTCGATCCTGTTTCTCGCCTCGGCGGAGATTGGTACGGACGAGCCAAAGAAGGCCTTTTTGAACTCCCTAAGCCGCTGACTTTCACCGGAATTGGGGTTGATTATTTCCCTAAAGAAGTTCAACACAGTTTCGTGCTTACCGGAAACGATTTGGGCAAACTGGGCAGTTTAGAAACGCCCCCCACCGAAGCGGAAATTCTTCATCAAAAAAACCAACTTTCCGTTGGCATAGGTACACACGAAGTACATCAATTAGCTAAAAATTTGATCGATCACCAGCAAGTACCCCAAGCGGCAGCGCTTCTACTTGCCTATCATTAAGTCCATGGAACATCATTTAAGCGAACAAGAATTATTACGCCGACAAACGCTGCAAACCCTGCGCGAAAACGGAATTGAACCCTACCCCGCAGCAGCTTTCAACGTAACCCACTTTTCTACCGACATCAAATCTAATTTTACAGATGAAGCCAAAGACCAATGGACCGAGGTATCGCTCGCTGGTCGAATGATGTCGCGCAGAATCATGGGAAAAGCGGCCTTTGCCGAACTTCAAGACAGCGCTGGCCGCATTCAAATCTACATCAACCGGGAAGAAATTTGTCCGGGAGAAGACAAAACCATTTACAACGATCTATTCAAAAAATGGTGCGATTTGGGCGATTTCATTGGCATCAAAGGCTACGTTTTTCGCACCCAAGTAGGAGAAATTTCCGTTCACGTACGGGAATTCTTCTTCCTTTCTAAAAGCTTAAAACCCCTCCCCTTCCCAAAAACCGACGAACAAGGAAACGTTTTCGATGCGTTCACCGATCCAGAATTGCGCTACCGTCAGCGGTACGTGGATTTGGTGGTGAATCCCCAAGTGAAAGACATCTTCATCAAACGCACCAAGCTGTTCAACGCCATGCGCGAATACTTCAATCAATTCGGTTACATGGAAGTTGAAACGCCGGTGCTTCAATCCATCCCCGGTGGAGCAACGGCCCGTCCGTTCATGACCCACCACAACGCTTTGGACATTCCTTTGTATTTGCGCATTGCCAATGAATTGTACCTCAAAAGGTTAATCGTTGGCGGTTTCGATGGGGTTTACGAATTTTCCAAAAACTTCCGAAACGAAGGAATGGACCGAACCCACAATCCAGAGTTCACGGGAATGGAAATTTACGTGGCCTACAAAGATTACAACTGGATGATGGAGTTTACGGAAAAGTGTTTGGAGCATTGCGCACTAGCCGTAAATGGAACAACAGAAGCCACGTTTGGTGCGCATCAAATCAATTTCAAAGCGCCCTATCCGCGCATTACCATGCGCCAATCGATATTGGATTTCACCGGCTTCGATATCGACGAAAAGTCTGAAGATGAATTGCGTTCCGCTTGCAAAAACATGGGAATTGAAGTGGACAACAGCATGGGCAAAGGCAAATTGATCGATGCGATTTTCGGAGACAAGTGCGAAGGAAATTACATTCAACCCACCTTCATCATCGACTATCCCAAAGAAATGTCGCCCTTAACCAAAGTTCACCGCGAAAATCCGGCTTACACCGAACGTTTTGAATTGATGATTTGCGGGAAAGAGGTGGCCAACGCCTATTCCGAGTTGAACGACCCCATCGATCAGCGCGAACGTTTCGAAGAGCAATTGAAATTGCAAGAGCGCGGAGACGACGAAGCGATGTTCATCGACCAAGACTTTTTGCGCGCACTGGAGTACGGCATGCCGCCTACGTCGGGTTTGGGCATTGGCATGGATCGTTTGTGCATGTTCCTCACCAATCAAGCTTCCATTCAAGAAGTCTTGTTTTTCCCCCAAATGAAACCCGAAAAACAGGGTTGAAAATTTGGAAATTATCTCTTATCATTGTGAACCCTCCAATCTGAAAAAAATATGGCAACACCCAAGTCGTTCCGCTACAAATCGTTGATGCTGGTCGATGATAGTCCCATCGACAACCTCATCAATCAAAAAATGATTGAAGCTTCGAGCTTCGCTGAGCATATTTACACCTTTTCGGGTGCCGTTTCTGCCCTCGATTTTTTGAAGAATCTTGTTCGTTTGAACGGTATTTCTACCGATAATATTCCGGAGTTGATCTTCCTTGATATCAACATGCCGATTTTGGATGGTTTTCAATTTTTGGAGGAATTTGAAAACTTAAACGGACCGAATGCCGATGTCATCAAGGAAAAAACCCGCGTGGTGATGGTTTCATCTTCCATCAATCCGAAGGACATGGATCGTGCTGAGAAAAATAAATACGTTAAAAAATACGTCAACAAACCGCTAAGTATCAAAACCTTGGACGGACTAACCCTATAATTCATCATGTTTCATACGGCCGAGCGCACTACCCGAACCGATCATTCTGAAAACCCTATTTTCCAACGCCATCTCATTGCCTACCACGAAGCGGCCAAACGCATTTCTGGAAACGTGTTAGAAATTGGTTGCGGGGAAGGCTACGGTATTCCCATGTTGGCAACCCATTGCGAATCTTACACAGCCATTGACAAATTTCAAACAGAGGTGAGCAACCTTCCGGGCAATGCGAAATTCATTCAAATGAGCGTGCCGTTTTTGCCCGATTTTGCCGACAACTCCTTCGATTTCGTCGTTTCTTTCCAAGTGATTGAACACATCGAAGATGATGTAACCTTTTTGAAAGAAATTTACCGCGTGCTCAAACCCGGCGGAACCCTCATCTTCACCACGCCCAATCGGTTGATGTCGCTCTCTCGAAATCCGTGGCACGTGCGGGAATACACCCCGACTGAAATGGCGAAACACATCGAAAA
>JAIYBD010000061.1 GCA_027488715.1 Bacteroidota bacterium
GAAGATATATTTTGAAAGATGTTGAAACTTTAGAAAAGATCAATCATCTTCTTAAAATTCAAGGATTTACGATCAAAGGTGCGAAGGAACACTTGAAAACAATTAAAGGACGTGAAATCCCTAAAATTGAAGCTCCAACCCAAGAATTATCGGTACAATCCGTTGAAAGTAGCGTAACTTCGCCCTCAGAAATGAACCCGATGCAATTCTCTGAATTTACCGAAATGCTTAACAAAATGCATGATTTTCGGAATGCTTTGATGGATGTACGGGATGCATTGATTGTACTTCGAAATCAAATTAAGTGACTTTATTCAAATCAGGCTTCGTCAACATCGTTGGAAAACCCAATGCAGGAAAATCCACCCTCATGAATCAGTTGGTGGGTGAAAAGTTGGCCATTATCACTCCAAAAGCGCAAACAACCCGACATCGCATCATGGGAATTGTATCAGGGGAAGACTTTCAATTTGTTTTTTCCGATACTCCAGGCATGTTGGAGCCCAAATACGATTTGCATGAATCCATGATGGATTTCGTTTACACCGCTTTGGATGATGCCGACGTGCTCATTATCGTTATCGACGCAACCGACAAAGCAGAAAACGACGCTTACATTGCCCAAAAGATTTCCAAAAGCCCTGCCAAACGGTTGGTTATTCTCAATAAGATCGATTTAAGTAATCAAGATGCGATCATGGCACGGCTGCATCAACTTAAACTGACCTTTGGCGAAGATTCCGTTGTCATTGCGACTTCTGCCCTGCACGGATTTAACATCGATGGTTTGAAACAGGAAATTAAGCACTTACTTCCTGAAGGACCGAAGTATTTTCCGGATGATGAAATGACAGATAAGACCGAAAGGTTTTTTGCATCGGAAATGATTCGTGAAAAAATCTTCATGAATCTTCAGAAAGAAGTCCCCTACTCCTCTGAGGTAGAAATTCTGAGCTTTAAAGAAGAAGAAAATATCATTCGCATTGAAGCTGAAATTTATTGCGAGAGGAGTACGCAAAAAAACATTTTAATTGGCACAGGTGGAAGCATGCTAAAGAAAATCGGCACCGAGGCCCGGAAAGACATGGAATTGTTTTGGGGAAAGAAAATTTACCTAGGAATGCACGTAAAAGTATTGGAAGGTTGGCGTTCTGACCGATTGAAACTAAAACGCTTTGGATACCTCCAGGGTTAATCCTTGATTTTCTGAATCATCCAGAATTCCCAAATTAGTAAATTCCACAAACGACGTGATTCAACCTCGGTTCTTTTCTTTTTCAAGAACAGTTGATAACATTCCCCTCCGAAGAGATCTGATTGTTCAATTTGAGCAATGATTTCAGGTATTTGATTTTGATGCAAAAGGATTAGTTGCTCTTCCATGCATCCAAAACCAGTTTTTTCCCGCTCAATGATGTCCATAGGAACATACTTCCTTGCCAAAACCCTCAATTCAATTTTGTTATAGAATGAATTAGGCTTTAATCCTGTAATTCTAGGATCGAGATAAGGCACTCGAATTTCAACTTGATTTTGCATTCCAATTTCATCAGAATAAAACAAGCCATTGTGAACCAAATAAAAGTTTTGGTCCATTTTTTTCATGTCAATTTCTAGTCCGGAATCGAATCCTTTTTCTGCAAATTGAAACTCTCGTTGTAAAAATGAAGGATCAACTTTTAACCACCAACCCAAGGGTTTCTGAGAAAGAAGGTGAAGTCGTTCACGAGTTTCTTTTGGAAACATATTTTTCATGGTCGTCATGATCTTCCATTTGGCAAAACCATTGCCATCGGAAAATTCGTGGCGACGGTAACCACCAAAATATTCATCGGCTCCCATACCACTCATCAAAACCCGAACGCCATCTTGCGCTGCTTTCGAACTAACCCAATGCATGGCCAGGGCACCAGGATCGCCGAAAGGATGGGACAAACTTTGAATCCATTTCATCAAATCCAATTCAAATGGCTGGACTTCGATCAATTCCATGTTTAACTGATTGGCCATTTGAATAGCAAAGGGAAAATCGGTTTCTAATCGACCCAATTTTCCTGTATTCAACGAATAAGCCGGCATTTTCCGATACTCATTCCCCATGGAAGCTATTAGGGATGAATCCAATCCACCCGATAACAGCCATGCTGAAGGAACAGATGATTGAACTTGTTCCTCCAAAACTTCCTTTAAGCTACTTTCTAAATTGGTCGATTTTAACTCCTCCTGAAATGGAATCCAAGTTACAGAAAAGTCCTTTTTTACAATTGCAATTGTTCCCTTTGGAAACTCTTTAATTCCTTCCCAAAGCCAATCTTGAGATAGATTGAATTGGCAGGTTGCCAAAGAAACAACGGAATTTTCGTTCCAACGGTCGGATGATAAATGAAGAGATTTCGCAGTAGAGGAAAAAGCAATTCCATGACTAAATTGACGGTAGAACAAAGGCTTAATTCCTTTGAAATCACGATAAAGAATTAATTGTTCCTTTTCGGAACAAAAATGAAATCCAGCAAAAAAACCACTCCAAAATCCGATAGATTGAAACCCATTAGCCTCAATATCTAGATGAGCTACTTCAATATCGGTAGAAATGGAATGAGAGAGCTGTTGAGCCCGTTGTTTCCAATTGAAAATTTCTCCATTGAACCCCGAGAATTGAGCTGAACCGGATGGAAACGGTTGGGTAATCGGGCTTTGCTGGCTCTGGATTTTAAGAGCTGCATGAGAGAAACTCCAATTCGGGTTTGAAAGCGTTTGAAAATCGTCTTTCCCTCGGTATTGAATTTGACTTCCTCTATTTTTTATTTCCTCGGGTACTTGTCCCCACCAACCGAAAATTCCGCACATGTTATTGAATGGTTAGTTGCCCTTGTCGAAGTTCAAAAACACGATCGCAATGAATGAGCGCTTCGGGTTGGTGGGAAACGATGATGATGGTTTTTCCTGATTTCTTCAAAAATTGGATGGCATCGAGAACTTGGGATGCATTCTCGGGATCGAGGGATCCGATAGGTTCATCGAACACCAGAATTTTTGCATCGGCATAGAGAGAACGGGCAATGGCTAGTCGTTGGCGTTCGCCTCCCGACATGTTTTTGCCCGATTCGGAAAGAGGACGAAAAATCCCTTCTGGTAACTGATTTACCCAATTTCGAAGCGAGGACCAATGTAGACAATCATCAATTTTTTGCATGTCGATTTGGTCTTCGGGAATTCCCAAGGCGATATTTTGAACTACACTTCCTTCCATCACATAAACATCTTGGCGAACGTAGGCGAAAATTCCAGAGGGGTCGTGCAATGAAATTCCATCGACTAATACTCGACCATTTTTCGGAGGAATAAGTCCCATTAAAATGTTTAAAAGCGTTGATTTACCCGTACCGCTTGGTCCAAAAATACCAATGCAATCTCCTTTTTTTATTTCAAGAGAAATATTGGAAAGTAGTTTTTTCATCGATTTCTGGTGCCAAAAACTTACATCTTCCAAAATCAGATCTTTTTCAAAAACTAGATTATTGTTTTCAGTTAGTTGATGTGAACGTAGGTTTTCAATCTCTGAAATGGTGTATTCAAAAATCTTTATTCGAGATAAATAGGACAAGATTCGTTTGATGGAAGGCATGATTCGAAAAGC
>JAIYBD010000287.1 GCA_027488715.1 Bacteroidota bacterium
ACGTTATCGCCCAAGGTGTACTATTTGTTGGAATGCATGGAGTTGGGCATTCCCGTGGTTGCTTCCATGGGTGCCGGTGGAAAATTGGATCCTACGCAGGTGAAGGTGGTGGATATTTCGGAGACGTACAACTGCAATTTGGCGAGATACGTTCGAAAAAAACTGCATCAAAAAGGATTTTATAAAGGATTGAAGGTAGCGTTTTCGCCGGAGCTTCCCGTTGGAAAAATTACGGTGAATCCGGAAGGCGGCCCCAAGAAATCGACCATCGGAACGATGAGTTATTTGCCGGCCGCTTTTGGGTTGGCGGTGGCGAGCGTTGTGATTCGAGATTTGATCGATAAAAAATAATTGATGGCCAAGGCACTACTCAAAAATCCGATTTTAGCGCTCCTCGTTTTGGTGGGCATCTTGGTTTTTTGGGGATGGGCCGCCCCTTCGAACGAGGGCCTTCGGCTTTCATTTCCCGAGGGCGGATTGATGCGCGTTTGGGCACCTCCGGCATGGGCGTTTTCGACGTGGTTTTCTTTGCTTCTCGATTTGGCATCGGGCGTTTTGTTCATCTTATTTTTATTGAAGATCGATTACTTGGAGAACGAATGGGGATGGGTGGGTTTACAGTTTTTCACGGTTTTATTTTTTGTACCTGAATGGCGTTTTGGTGGAATTCATCATTGGGCGTTGCTTGGATTTTTGTTCGCGGTCTGGCAAATCCAGGGGTTGGCTCACGAGAAAAAGTTATTGGTGAAGGGATACGATACGGGTTTTTTATTGGGCATTCTGCCTTTGTTAACGCCGTCATTCGTCTTTTTGCCGGTGGTGATTTTATTGTTGGCTGCGGTGATTGGCACATTGAGAATTCGGACCTTGTTCTTGTTTTTTTTAGGGTTGATTTCACCGATTTTTTTGTTTGTTTCCATCTTGTTTTTGATCGATGGGAAAGCGGTGAATGTGCAATTGTTGGATGATTATCGATGGTTTTTTCCTGATTTTTCGTTTGCCACAGCCGATCATTTTTACGGTTTGGCTTTTTCGATGGTATTGACTTTTGGGGTCGCATTGATTCCGTTGGAGCGTGGGAAATTGGTTTTCCAGCGTCGAATCAATCAGGCATTCATTTTTAGTGCACTCGTTTTGATGGGGTTGGGGTTGTTCGTTGGAGAGGGCGCCTTGAGCTTTTGGATGATGCTGGTACCGTTTGTGGCGGTGGGTTCTGCCCGCGCCATCAGCAGCATTCGGGTGTGGTGGTTGCAGGACTCGTTGCTGCTGTTGCAGTGGGGGTTGTTCTTCCTGATGTATTTGTGAGCGGTTGATCCGTGTCAGCCATAAAACAAAGGCCGACCCGTAGGTCGGCCACAATACCGTTTCCAATCGGCCCCGAAAATCAATCTACCCAAACCATATCCATCCAAAAGTGAAGCGTTCCTTCTTGGGAGGCTTTGTAATTCGTGTGCCAATAATTGTTCAATACGTACCAATAGAGCGGACTCCCCGGTTTCGCCGCGTCCCTTCTCCAAACTTTTGCCCCATTCACGGTATTTTCTTCCATCATTCCGCCCACTTCCAACAGCGGTAAATCCCAACAACGCAATCTTAACTGGCCGTCATTCCTGCCCAAAACCACTTCCTTTTCCACGCAAACGAACTCCTGATTGCTGCCCGACAACTGCAGTTCCGAACCATACTTCAACGAATCAACCCCGCTTCCGTACAACAAGGTGGTCCAATCCAACGGCAAGCCAATGTGCAACGATTCTTTGGTGCGAACTTCCTGCTTTTTTAAATGGTATTCCACCCAAAGCCGTTGGTTGACGTGATTAAAATGGTACGTCATGCTTCCATAATCCAAACCTTCTAACTCCAAAGAAACCAATAAGATACTTTCATTCATTTGGGTAGAGGCTTTCATGCGCTTTACCTTCGGAAAAACCGTTTCAATGGGATTGATCCCTTTTCGGTAGATGAGGCCAAACATTCCAGCTTCGGTGGTTGTAGCAATGATTTTTTTTCGATTGATGGTGATGGATTTCAATCCACCGGTGGTAGAATCAACGTCCCAAACGAAGGCTTCCATTTCTTTGGTTAGGTTTTGATAATCGGCCATCGATTCAGAAATCGGATATTTGTCCATGATCCGATCCATCAAAGCTTGGGCTGAATCCAAGTAACTTTTTTTGATGGCCCATTGCTCGGTGGTGAACGGAAGGTCGGGATCGCTGATGCTGCACCAACTTCCCCACGTATGTTCATGGAAAAGGACCAAGTATTTGGTAATTTGATCGATGTCCCTTTCCCATTCCCCAAGTCGCAACTTCTCCTCGGATGGATCTTGGGTTAACCAAAGGACTTCCCGAACCAGTTTTCGGGCTTGCATTTCTTCGGCCACGGTGGAAAGGGCGCCGTCTTCCCAGTAAGGGGTGATTTCTCCTCTTTTCGTTGGAATTTGGTTCCCGTATTTTTTCTCAAAGGCAGAAAACAACGTGGGAATGTCGTTAACCACCAATTGGGGGTATAAAAACTTAGCATTCCACCCATCAACAAAAGCCGTGAGGTTGGTATCCACCGGTCCGTTGTCGGCATTTTTGGTGTACCTCAATTGTACCAGATCGTAGGGGTAATTTTGAGAGGTCAATTCTTCTACATAATTGGAAATTCGTTTTTCCCACTCCTGCTTTTTGGTTTTTTCAGGAACATTGTGGAAGTAGGAATATCCTTTCCCCGCCGTCCAAACCAAAAGTTTTTGGGGAGAGGTGGCATGGGGTTTCCAGTAAAACGGACGATCGCCCGTGGAATCGATCACGCTTCCTACCCGATCGCCCCGATCGGGCAAATTCCCCACGTAATTGGGACCCAAGGAGAGGTAGGGAATCCCGGCATCGGTGTACGCCTTTAACGCCGAGTGCGTAATGCCGGGAATATCGGTAATCATGGCCGATTTGATCTTGATTCCCCAAAGAACCTCCAGTTTCTTCCCGTAATTCAGGTTCCACCGCTGCTCCTCGGTTTGGCATAAGCCGGTAAGCACGTTGGCGTAGTTGGCGGTGAGCACAATGCGTCCGGCCTTAATGGCCGCTACCAGGGCTGCTTCTTCTTTGGGTGTGGCCGTTTTTAGGAATTGTTCAATGCCCCAAAGCGATTCCACGTGCCAACGCGGTTGTTGTTTCCCAGAAGGTTTCCATTGAAGCGCCATGCGGATGTTGTTGGCTTGAATTTTGGCCACTTCGGGCTGAACATGCGAGTACCCAATGTCGTTGTGCGAATGGTGGATCAGGTGAAACTCGAAAGCCCGAATGGGTTTGATTTCTGCCGTGGCGGTGAGTGCTTGTTGGTTCGAAATTTTGATGGTAAACGTTTCCTTTCCGGTAAACTCGGGAGCGTAGGCTTCCGCCTGAATGGCATTGTACCCGGGCTTCAAGGTCATTTTTTGTTGAAGTTGAGACGACGTTAAGGTAACCACTTTGGGTGCCGATTCCGGCCAATCTACCCACACGTTTACCAAGCGTTTTTTACTGGCACGGGTCACCAATCCGGTAACCTGAACTTCCATCCGAAGTTCTCGGAAATAGGTGAACACCATCATCCAATCTCGGGAATTCTGATCGTGGCCGCCAAGGGAAAAGATGGGTTTTTCTTCACCCCAGGAACTAGGAACAGTGACGTACAACCATCCAAAACCGTCCTGATTCAAATCGAATTCCTTGGCAACGAACTCGTATTTACATTCGCCTTTTCCGATTCCCGAAATGCGGTAATTCCCTTTGGCTTTGGGTTGGGTGGTCAAGGTGAAAAGCGAATCGTTGTTGAACGAAAAAGTGAAGTTTCTTGCTCCCGAGCTCGTTCCTGTGGAATGGCCCACCAAAAATTCGTAGGTAATGAACTTCTTTTTACCACGGTAGCCCGATCCCTCCCAACGTATTGAACTTTTCCCGTTGCAGCGGGTGAGCATGGATTGGGGCGCGAACTGCCGTAACGGAGAGAAGTAGGGAAGGAGTTCACCTTGAAGATGTCGGGTAAAACCCGGAAGGGTGTCGGAAATGGATTGAGCGGAAAGGGTTAAACCCAAAAGGAGAAAAAAGGTAAAAATGATAGGGCGCATGTTCAAAGGTAGGAAACAGAACCGATTTTAAGCGCCCTTTTCCACGAGTTCGTCTGTTCCGATGAGTTGATAAATGCGTAAAAAATCGCCCTGCCCCGTTGCGCCTTGTCCGGTTTGGAGGCTGTACCGAAACCGATGCAGGGAGCACACCACTTCCGATTCGTTGCCGAGGTGTTCGGCAAATGTTCCTCCAGCGTGGGGGCAACGATTAACAAAGAAAACCCACCCTTCTTTCGCGAAAACGGCCATCATTGGCCCTTTTGATGTTGAAACCGGATAAAACCGGTTGAGATCTGCTTGGGCAGGTAATTCGGTTATTAATCGAATCTTTCTTTGAAAAAGGTTTTTCCAATTCATTGGTACAAAGTTAAAACTGTATTAGTTTTGTGGTCTCAAAAATTGGGCTCTTAGCTCAGCGGTTAGAGCAGTGGACTCATAATCCATTGGTCGCAGGTTCAAACCCTGCAGGGCCCACTCTTTTTTTGATAAAATCCCCTGTTTTTTTCAATACCCTTAGGACAAACATTACATTTCCATCGTTTGATTGGGTTTTTGGGATTGGTAATCGATTTTTTCCGATAGGATAACGTATCGGCAATAAAAAAGCCGTTCCGAGTGCTTACGGAACGGCCCGAAGGGGATTGAAAACCCACCCTTCTCATTGCAAACAAAAAATGTTTTATGGGTTGGCTGCTGAGTCGGTCGTTGCCGCAGCAGTGGTGTCTTCCGTTTGTTCGGTGGTTGTTTCCTCGGTTTTTTCCGCCCCGTTCAACATGATGGAAAGCGGGTTGTTTTTCATCAAAGAAAAAATGGCGAAAATGACCAAAAAGTACGAAGCTAAAAATTGAAAGGAAACACTTCCAGATTTTAAGGTTAAAACGATCAATGTGATCATCGTAAGTAAGATCGCAACCAAAGCCAATTCATTTCCCATGGGCCAATGCATGGTTTTAAACAAGGTCGATAAAATAGTAGAACATAGGGTTGCAGTTAGTAGCAAATACGGACCACTGGATTCCCCTTCTTTTTTCGATTCTCCATATTGAAGAATTCCGAAAACCAAATTGGCCAGCGAACCAACAATAATTAGGATATTGGCAACTGGCCAATGCATGATTTTGAAAAGGATGCCCAGCAAGGACAGTCCAACGGCAGCTAATAGGATTGTTTTTTTCATAAAATTACTTTTTTAAATTTTACTCTTCTTTAAAGGCTTTTCGGGTTTCGCCAAAAAAGACGTTGTGTTCTTTCGAATTCTAAATTAGAAAAAATTTCGACAAATGCAAGAGAATGTGGAAAAGTAACAGCCTGATTCACATGAAAATACCCCAAAAGGAGTAGGGGTTACAGGTCTTTTTGCAAATGGGATGACTTGCTCGCCGCCACAGCCAATTCGTCGCAACGGTTGTTGAACGGATTATCCGCGTGGCCTTTTACCCAATGGTACTTCACGTCATGTCCCTCCATCGCCCGAAGTAAGCGCATCCACAAATCGGGGTTCTTTACTTTCTCGAATCGTCGCATGCGCCACCCCGAAATCCAATTTTTCAAAAAAGCATCCACCACATACTTCGAATCCGAAAACACTCGTACTGAATGTCCGGCACCTTTGAGCGATTCCAACCCTACAATGACCGCCATCAATTCCATGCGGTTGTTGGTGGTGTGAAGAAATCCAGCTGAAATTTCCCTTCGGTGCTCACCGCTGATTAAGATTAATCCGTACCCCCCGGGTCCCGGGTTTCCACTGCAAGCTCCATCGGTGTACAACTGAATTTCTGCCATGACTCAAAATTACACATTTCTGCGATTCCCTTTATTTTTTGTACTTTTGGAATCGATTTCCAGCTCATGACAGAAGTAATTTTAAAACCCGGTAAGGAAAAGTCCATCCTCCGTTACCACCCTTGGGTATTTTCCGGTGCCATTCAAGAAAAAAATGGAGCCTGGGAAGAGGGTGCTTCTGCGTTAGTTTTTGATTCAAAAAAGAATTTATTGGGAGAAGGCCATATTGGAATGGGCAGCATCTCGGTTCGAATTCTTTCTTTTTTTGAAGAACGAAAGCCTACTTTTTGGAATGATGTTTTGGGTTTGGCTTGGAATCATCGCCAAGATGTATTACCACCCAGCACCAACTGTTTTCGATGGATTCACGGCGAAGGCGACGGATTGTCGGGCTTGATCATCGATGTATTCGGAACGGTTGCAGTGGTACAATGCCATACGTGGGGAATGTACCTAGAACGCGAAAAAATTGCTGCGGCCATCGGTGTGGTGCAACCGCATTTGTCGGTTTTCTGCCGCAGCAAAGAAGTGTTGAAGCGCCCCGACCTTTCCAACGAATGGTTGCTGGGAAAGGCCGAACCGCACCTTGTTTTAGAAAATGATGTGAAATTCCATTTTGAGGCCGGTTTAGGTCAAAAAACTGGATTCTTCCTCGACCAGCGCGATAATCGCGCCTTGGTCGGTTCGCTATCCAATGGAAAAAAAGTTTTGAATTGCTTTTCGTACACCGGTGGATTTTCGTTGTATGCTTTGAAGGGAGGAGCACAACATGTCACTTCCGTCGATATTAGCAAAGACGCCATTTCGGAAGCGAATGAAGGTGTACTTCGCAACGGCTTTCCAGCAGAAAAGCACATGGGTTTGGCCGAGGATGTTTTGCCTTACCTCACCAAATTGGAATCTATTGATGCCGATGTGGTGATTTTGGACCCACCCGCCTTTGCAAAAAGCCGTGAAAAGAGGCACAACGCCATGAATGCCTACAAGCGCTTGAACGCTTTGGCCATCAAAAAAATGAAACCGGGAGCGCTGTTATTCACCTTTTCTTGTTCCCAGGTGGTGGATCGCGCATTGTTCGAAAGTACCATCATGGCAGCAGCGATTGAGGTTGGACGTCCGGTTCAAATTCTTCATTTTTTAAGTCAAGGGGCCGATCACCCCATCAATATTTTTCATGCCGAAGGGCATTATTTAAAAGGACTAATGTTAAGAATTGTATGAAGATACCGCTCGTACTTTTAGGTTTAGGGCATATTGGCCAACGACATGCACGAATTGTTCAAGGGTTGAACGAATTCGAGTTGGTGGCCACCATCGATCCTCAATCCCATGGATTAGATGCTGTTCCTCATTTTGCCGATTGGGATTCTTTTATGGCATCGGGGATAGAGGCAGAGGTGGCCAGTGTGGCCACCCCCAATCACCTTCATGCTCCTTTAGCAGAAAAAGCGATGCGATCGGGAATGCATGCCATTGTTGAAAAGCCATTGGCCATTCATGTCGTAGATGCTAAAAATCTTCAAGAGGTAAGCCTTCAAACCAAAAAAGAAATCTTTTTGGTGATGCAAAACCGATTTAATCCCATTGTTCAGTGGTTAAAAGAGGTTATGGATCAACAAAAACTTGGAAAGATTTTTATGGTTCAAGTGAATTGTTTTTGGAATCGAGGGAGCTCCTACTATCAACCCAATAGTTGGAAAGGAAAGAAAGATCAGGATGGTGGCGTACTTCTTACTCAATTTAGTCATTACTTGGATATTTTGTATTGGTTAATGGGGAGATGGGAAGTTACTTTTATTGAAGAGTCGAATATTGCCCACCAAGGAACTACCGAATTTAACGATACCGGTTTGGTGGGTATTAAATTTTCCAACGGCGCCATGGGAACCTTTTCCTATACCACGGCTACGTACCAAAAAAATGTAGAAAGTACCCTTACCATCCTTGGAGAAAAAGGAAGTATCAAACTGATGGGTCCTTACATGGATCAATTGGTTTATGCTCATTGGGAAGGGAATGATGCTCCAGCTGTTTGCGAGGTTAACCCACTTACCCATCCAACTCAAAACGTTCAAGACAACCATCGATTGTTTTATCAAAAAGTTGCTCAGGCCATTCAAAATCAATCTGCATCCGAAATTTCGGTCGTAGATGGAACCGCTATTCTTGAGCTCGCTCACCTAATGACCAAAGGATGAAAACCGTCATTTTAATGGCCCGATTGGGAAATCCAACAACCTTTATTCAACGAAGAATCTCTGCTGCTGCTACTTTTGGGATTGATTTAATGGTTGAAATCGAGGGGAAAAAACCCCAATGGATGGAAGATCAAAAAATCAAAACCGTAAATAACTTCCAAGAAAAACCATTTCGTTCTTTTCTTTTCTTTTGGCTTGGCTTACTTTTAAAACCTACCATATCCATTCAATATTTCCGGTTTTTTCGAAATAAGGGACAACGAAATTTTTGGGGCTGTATTATCAAAACTGGTGCCCTGGTCCCCCTTTTTTTTATTAAAAAGGTCGACATTATCCATGTTCAATGGACCTATTCCGCCCCCATTTATCGGATACTAGCGGATTATTACAAGGCCATTTTAGTGACCAGTGTTCGGGGAAGTCAGGTGACCATTTCCCCAGTAATCAGCGAGAATGCTAATTGGTATTTACAAGAGAGTATCCTCAGTGCTGATTATTTCCATTGTGTTAGCGAAAGCATGAAAGATGCCATTATGGCCCATGGAGCAAAACAACCTTGTTTTGTCAATTACAATGGAATTCAGTTGCATAAATTTTCATCCATTCCTTTTTCTGCGAAATCAGAAAAACTCACTATCATTTCCGTTGGATTGATGATTTGGAGGAAAAATTTCATCATGGCGCTGCAGGTGGCTTACGAATTAAAGAAACGCAACGTTAACTTTGAATGGAATTTTTACGGAAAAGGAGTTGAACGAAATGCTCTTTTTTACTTAACAACCAAGATGAATTTGCAGGATCATGTTCACATCAACCCTGCGATTTCGGAACAAGAATTAATTCCTAAATTCCAACATGCCCATGCATTCGTGAGCACCAGCGCCGGCGAGGGGTTGGCTAATGTGGTGGTTGAAGCTATGGCTTGCGGGGCTGTCCCCATCGTTTGGGATTGTGAAGGAATGACCGAAGCTATTGAAGATCAAAATTCTGGCTATATCATTCCATTTGGTGATGTTTCTCTGATGGCCGATGCCATTCAAATGTTGGATACCAATCGAACTAAATGCCAAGAAATTTCGACCAATGCCGTACATCGAATCAAAAATCATTTCGACGAATCGGTTCATTCCAAAAAAATGATGGAATGGTACCAAGGTATTTTGGAAGATAAACAACGAACCAAGGCCTAAATCGTTCTAGAAATATGGTAGCCCCAATCGAAAATCTAAAAATGGCGTGGTCGGCCTTGAAGGCCAATCGATTGAGGTCGATTTTAACGGCTTTGATTATCGGTATTGGCATTACCGCTTTGGTTGGAATTTTAACAGCCATCGATGCGTTAACCCTCACCATTAACGATTCCTTTTCTCGTTTCGGGGCCAATACTTTTACGATTCGTAATCGAGAAATGTCGCTGGGTGGCCCTCGCCGACAAGCTCCGGCCAAGCCCATTTCGTGGAGCGAGGCCCAAAAATTCATTCGAAAGTTCGAAGGCCCTCAAGGATCGAAGGTTTCTGTTCGTTTTTTGGCTTCTTCAGCCACCACTATCAA
>JAIYBD010000172.1 GCA_027488715.1 Bacteroidota bacterium
AATATCCAAAGGTTGGTTGGAATGAACATAGTATTTGTATTGAAGATTTTCCGGATGGTTGTATCCTTGAGGTACTCCATTGATAAACACTTGTTTGTTACGCACTTCCAAGGAATCTCCTGCAATGGCCACGCATCGTTTGATGTAATTTTCTTTTTTATCTACAGGATGCCAATCTTCCATGGGGTAATTGAAAACAACGGCATCACCGCGTTGAACGGTTCCAAATCCGGGTATTCTACTATAAGGCAATTGAACCAATTTGAGGTAGGATTTACCATCAACAAAAGGTAATTTATTGTGGACGAATGGAAAAGATAAAGGGGTATTAGGAACCCGGGCACCATAACTCATTTTACTTACGAAAAGGAAATCGCCCACTAATAACGAATTTTCCATGGATGATGTTGGAATGGTGTATGCTTCAATGAAAAAAGTGCGAATGAACGTTGCTGCAACCACAGCAAAAGAAATCGTATCAACCCAATCGCGAACTTTTGTTTTGGGAAGGTCATTGCGAATAGTGACGTAATACCAAAAGTTTAACCCTTGCAAAACCACCAACAAAAGGAATGGATTTACAATGCCTGCTTCGGCAACAGTCGTAAGAAGAACAAAACTGATCAAATTGAATAATGAAATTCCGATAAACCAATTTCGCTGACGTGCAGTTAATCGATCCATAAATGGAAAAATCCGGTGAAACCATTTCGCCAATTTAGGTAATTGGTCAACGGGAGTAAGTTCAAATTTATTGAGTTCCATGCTATTTTTTTTATGCCCCTAAACCGAGCAAGTCTTTCATTCCAAAAATTCCATTCTTTCCAACAATCCATTCCGCAGCATCTATCGCTCCATTGGCAAATCCATCCCTCGAAAACGCTTCATGGGTCAGTCGAATTTCATCAACACCACTCGTGAAAGCCAAGGTATGAGTTCCGGGAACATGATCGATTCGATCGTGGGTAACTGAGAGAATATGAGACTTTTCAGATTTACCATGCATCCATTCTTGATGAGAAGAATTTTGAATAACCACTTCAGCCGTTGTAATGGCTGTACCGCGGGGTGCATCCAACTTTTGCGTGTGGTGAATTTCGTGCAAGGAGGCGTGATATTGGGGATGTTGATCAAATAATTTGGAAAGAAAAGCTGAAGCCTCCCAAAACAAATTTACCCCGATGCTAAAATTAGAGGCAGTAAACAATGCCCCTTGATTCGTTTGGTACCATTCGTCAACCATGGCTTTATGTTGGTACCAGCCGGTGGTGCCTACCACCGTGGGAATTCCCGCTTCACTTAACCACTTGAGATTGTTAACCACAACATCAGGACGAGTAAATTCAATGGCAACATCAGCCTGATTTAAATCTCGAGGAGAATCAAAATCAATTCTAGCAACAATTTCATGTCCACGTAAAAGGGCTAATCGCTCAATGGTTTGACCCATTTTTCCGTATCCTACTAATGCTATTTTCATCTGATTCTCAAAGATAAACCCAATTGCGTTGAATTGGTTGCACCATCGAAGTTGAATGTAGGACGAACGCTCAAATCATCGGAGACATTGAATTCAAATAAATGAGCGTCGACTGTTGCATCGGCAATTTGTAAGCCATAAGCCAAAACCAATAAAATGATGCCCAAATCTTTAGAATTCTTCAACCTCATTTTCTCGGAAGACAGAGAAGACAGAGAATTCGTTGGAAAAGGGTCAATCAACTGAGGTTGAGTAGCTTTATTTTGTTCATAGTACCATTTCGCTTGATAATTGGACTTAGCTGCATTAAACTCTTTTTTTTGATCGAAATGAAAATAAAGCGCGCCTCCCATCAGAGCGTAAGCCACAGGAATTTTCCAATATTTCTGGTTGTAGGCTTGACCGAATCCGGGCAAACAAGCTGATTTAATCGCGGCTTTTTTGGGACTGTGATGAATGACAGAATCCATGGTTTGGCCCTGCAGAAACAGAGACACCAACGTAAAAAACAGGGCCAATCCGAACTTCAGCATTACTTTTTAAAGAACTCAAGGATTTTATTCAAATGGGCAGTACTCGCGAAAGGAATGGAAATGGAACCTTTCCCTTTTGCATTAACTTTGATGGCCACTTTGGCCTCTAACAATCCCGAAAGCTGTCCTTCCAATTGCTGATATACCGGCGGAACCGCAGTTGGTTCGGGTGTTTTAGGAGTTGATTTTCCTGCTTGGCGCACCCACTCTTCCACCTGACGAACCGACATTCCTTTATCAATGATTTGATTGAAAATGAAGAGTTGTTCATCAACATGTTCAACATTGATGATGGCCCTGGCATGGCCCATGGAAATTTTCTTGTCGCGAATCGCCAATTGAATTTCCGGTGGGAGTTTCAATAGACGAACGTAGTTGTTTACGGTTGAGCGCTCTTTCCCTACCCTAGCTGCAAGATCATCCATCAACAGATTGCATTCCTCGATCAATCGTTTGTAGGAAATGGCAATTTCAATGGCATTGAGGTCTTCCCGTTGAATGTTTTCAATGAGGGCCATTTCCATCATTCCTTGATCGTCGGTTTCGAGAACGTAAGCGGGAATTTCAGTTAATCCAGCCAATTGCGAAGCCCTCCAACGACGTTCTCCGGAAATCAATTGATACGAATGGGCATTCAAACGACGAACCGTTATAGGCTGAATAACTCCGTGAATTTTAATGCTTTCCGAAAGTTCAGTTAAAGCAGACTTTTCAAAAGTAGCTCGGGGTTGAAACGGATTGGTTTCTACCTGCTGAATGGGAATGGTTGACATTCCTGAGGCCGAAGCAGCAGGTTGGGCAAGGATCTCTTTGGCATCGGGCAAGATGGCTCCGATCCCACGTCCGAGTGCAGATTTGGGATTACTCATGATTTAAAGGAAGCATTTTTTTGAAGAATTTCTTGAGCGAGGGCAAGGTATTGTTGCGCACCTGTTGAGGATGC
>JAIYBD010000146.1 GCA_027488715.1 Bacteroidota bacterium
GTCACTACCTTAGGCACCGCTCCCGATACCAGTACAACGTTCACCTGGTCGTCGGTTCCCGTTGGATTCAACAGCAACCTATCCAGTATTTCGGTTTCACCAAATCAAACAACGCAATATACCGTTCAAGCCATCAACCGTTGTGGAACCACCAATCAGTCGGTAACGCTAACGTACGAACCTCTCAAAACACCCGTGGTTACCATCGATCCTATTCCCGATACCGTAACTTCCGATTTAAACATTACGTTTAGAACAAATGCCCAACATACGGGCAGTTTCCCCGTTTGGGAATGGTACAAAAATGGACAATATCAATCAGGAATTAGCAGTTATTGGAGCGGAAATCAATGGAATGATTACGATACCGTTCAAGTGGTGATGCTTTCCACGGCAAAATGCCGAACTAAACCTGGAGATACCGCAACCAAGGTGGTCAGAGTCATGAACATTCGAAATATTCCTGGCGATTTTCAATCTGCCACGGTATGTACGCCCATCCAAAACGGGATTGAAAACATGGTTCGAGATTCAGCGCAAAACTTGGTTTATTCCGTCTTAGCAACTCCAGCCGGATTGAATCAGGTTTGTTGGGGTGTTCGTCAGTTTGGAGGAGCTTCCGTACGAAAATCCTTGTGGAACGGCGGACAACAACTCACGTATTGGCTAGATCGCAATTTCTACATCGAACCCAACCAACAGCCGGGAGTTCCGGTTACGGTAAAATTCTATTTCGATTCGGTGGAATTGAATGAAATCATTGATTCGGTAAGTCAGCAAACGGCTCAAGTGTTCCACCGCGATAGCATTCGATTGTTCAAGTTCTCTACCCCCAATTTGGATTTGGATCCGTTGAATAACGGAAATGCCGATTCGGCTTTTCAAGTATTAACGCCAAAAATATCGGCATGGCACATCAATCCTAAGTTTACCGTTTTGGAATTCCAAATCAACAGTTTTTCGGAATTCTCTTTCGGGATCAAGGCCAATAATCCCAATCCGCTGCCCATCGAAACCCTGCGTTGGAAGGTAGAGAAAAAGGGCAACGATGCGTTGGTTCAATGGACTCAACCCCAAGAGGAAACGGTTGATGCGTATGAAGTACAGTTTTCTACAACGGGAAAAGATTTTCAAAGCATCCACAGCGTTGCTTCAGGGCAGAATACGTATCATTTTCTTCAATCCAATGCGGGCGATCTTGGAAAAACCGGGTACTACCGCATGGCAGAAATCAATCGCGATGGAACACGGGCTTATTCCCAAGTGCAAAAATTGATGTGGAACTCTTCCCTTCAATTCGGACCCAATCCTGTTTTGTCCAAAGGCAACGTTTCTTCTCCAAAAACCATGAATTCGAATTGGGAATTAACCGATGCGCAAGGCCGAGTGCTGCGCAAAGGGTTGTGGATGGGGAAAGAGTTGGAGATGGATTTTCAAGGGCTTGCACCAGGAACCTACTTCGTTCGCACGGCGGGAGAAGTGTTGAAATGGGTGAAAGAATAAAAAATTAATTCGGTTTCTTCTCCGAAGTAGCTCCCATGAGCACCAGTAAAAGAACCATGCTGGTTGCGTAATAAGCTGTTTCGGAGAAGATGCTAACAAACAATTGCCCGGCGAAGAGGCACTGCAACAACAACTCGTTTTTCGATCGCCGGAACATCTCCCACATGCTCCAAAGCCAAATTCCAAAGCCAACCATTCCCAACTGCCCGATTACCATGCCCACGAACGTGTCGCCGATTCCTAAATTCGCGGCCGTAGAATAACGCCCCACAATATTTCCTACCGAACCCAAACCATGTCCGAAAACGGTGATGGTTCGGAACGAATTAACCAAACCGCCCAAGTGCGCTTGGATGCCGGGATGAAAACTTGCGCCCAAGACGAGTCCCAAGCCCATTCCTCCGATCGCCATGGCCTTCATCCAACGCGGTAAAAGGCGCGTCCAGCCAATCATGGCTACGCCAAACTGCAAAACCGCGCCTTTGCAAAACGTAAATCCAATGGCCGTCACATACAATGCTCGTCCCCACCAGCCCAATCGGGGTTGCTTCCAATCCAAAGCAAACAACACCATCCAGAAATGACCCAAATTGATGGGATCCAACAAAACGCTGCTCATGCGCGGCATGCCGCCCAATATGGGTTCGTACATGAATTCAATCACGCCCTCGTCGTTCAATTTGAGGTTCTTGGCCGCCACGAACGGCCCAATATCCATCCAATTCCAAATGGGAAAAAGGTAGATAACAATGCCCAAGGCCATGAACCACCATCCTAATCGATAAAAAAACGAAAGGAGCTTGGATAAATCTTCCGCATTCAAAACCCACCGAGAAATTAACCACAAAACCAACGGACTGATGAACTGACGGATCGATAAAATTTTAGGCGATAATTCGGGCGTCGACCAAAGCAAACTACCCAGCAAAAAGGCAACAAAAACCAAGAAAGAAATCGGAATTTGTCCGATTCCCCAACGCAGATTTTCTTTCCATGATGAAAGAGGAAATAGAAGGAAAAGGATGGGCAACCACATCCAAATATCCCTTGCAGAGGCCAATTTGGCCAAACTCGGGTGCAGCTGCGAAGCCATCAACACCAGCATGGGCCACACCAAAAACAAGCCCATCGAAATAAAAAAACAGCGAAGTCGCCAACTCATTCCTTCAATACTTTACCAAGGTTCGGGTCCATCGAAAATTCCCGAAAACCACTTCGAGAAAATAATTGCCCGACTCAAAGGTACGCATATTGACTTCATGAATGGCTTTTGCAGATGGCCAAGTTTGCTGCAACACCACCTGCCCAAGGGCATTGTACACCCGAACTTGGCCTTCGGTGGCGGTTGGTGGTGCCCAAGCAATTTCGAATTGATCCCGCATAGGATTGGGATAAACCACCGGAACATCCGAGTAAACAGGCTCCACTTTTAGGGTGCGTTGGATGCTCAGGAAATCGGGATCGATGACCGCAGAAGCCACCACAAACGGTGCCATGAATTCAAACGATTGATCGTTCTGCCTTATTTCAACGACTTGATCTACCGAATCGGTTTTCGACTCGTTGTACCACCGAATTTTTAACTTCTGCTCGAAAAGCGAAACCGAAGAATGGGTCGTAGATTGCACAAAACGGCTGATCACTTTCGATCCCCGCTGCTGAAATTGAACCGAATACAAAGGCACCCCTTGACCGTACAACCAATCATCGAAATATCCATCCCAATTTTTCCCGGATGCCCGATTGAAATAACCGATTAAATCATCGGTTTTCGAAAAGCTAAACCGCAATTGAGGATCGTTGATGTAATTTTTCAACGCTAAGAAAAAAGCGGTATCGCCCATTTCCCAACGCAACTGATGCAAGATCATGGCGCCTTTCGAATACGTTAATCGGCTACTAAAAATGCGACTCACCGAAGAAGTGTCGGGAACGAAAACGCTTCCGCTGTCCAAAGCACTCACTCGAGCCAACTCGCCCTTTTTCCAAATGGGGTACCAATAGCCGTTCAACAAACGCTCGTAACACAATCCCGTGAGGTAACTGGCAAATCCTTCGTTCAACCAAATGTCGCTCCAAGACGCACAAGTCACCAAATCACCGAACCATTGATGGGCCAATTCGTGAGAGATCAAGCCAAATCCCATATCCACCACAAAACTATTGGTTTGATGTTCCATGCCACCGCCTCGCCCCCACTGGGTGTGTCCGTGTTTCTCGGCATGGAAAGGATAGGGCCCAAACAAGTTTTCAAACACATCGAAAAAACCTTGTAGATTTTCCAGGCGTCGCTGGTAAAAAAGGGTGTCCTCGGGGTAATAAAACGTTTCATTCAACAACGGTCCTTGGGTAGTTCGAAGGGTATCGTTGGCTTGTTTGAAGTTGGTTACCGCAATGGCAATCAAATAGGGAGCCGTTTTGAAGTTGGTTTGGTAGATGAAACGAGACGTGGTGTCGGGGCGGTGCACCTTTGAAACCAATAATCCGTTCGAAACGGCCGTTTGGGAATCGCCACGGCTATTCATCGTTGGGCAAGTGATGTCGATGACGGTGGTGTCGGATTTGTAGCCCAACGTTTGGAAACTTGGCCACCAATCGCGAGCGCCATAGGGCTGGGAAAGGGTCCATAAAATGGGAACGGAATCGTGGAAAGCTGTTACGTAAGATCCAAATCCGGGGGTGTTAACCACGGTTCCGTGGTAATCGATTTGGAGTTGGATGTTGCCTTGAACGGGTGCGGGCCACTCGATTTCAATTTGATGTTGGCTGGCTCGATAGGCCCGAATAGGAACCGAAGAAATGACTCCATCGCAGGTCAATGTGTCGTTCAAATCAACCCAAATTTTGGATGTTGGAACAAGCAAATTCAAGCGGTAAACAACCGAACCGGTGATGTTCCGCGACTCGGGATTGACCCGAATCGAAAGGTGGGTATGTTTCAGTTGAAACGAATTATTTTGAGAGGAACTGATTGAAAATTGTTCACTTTTTTTACAATCGTATTCCTTTTTCGAAATGTAATCGTAGTGCTGCCCTCGCATGGGAAGGCAACAAAGAGTTAGTAAACAGAGGAGTACAAAATGATTTAGCCGTAAATTCATGATAAATTGCAAGGTAAATGTTTTACCTTTGCAAACCAAAAATAGTAAAAATGATGAATTACAAGGTTAAAGACATCAGCTTAGCCGAATGGGGCCGCAAAGAAATTCAATTGGCCGAGGCAGAAATGCCCGGTTTGATGGCTCTTCGTGAACAATATGGAAAAACCAAACCCTTGGCAGGTGCCCGCATCGCCGGTTGTTTGCACATGACCATTCAAACCGCCGTTCTCATCGAAACATTGATCGAACTAGGAGCCGAGGTAACTTGGTCTTCTTGCAACATCTTTTCTACTCAAGATCACGCCGCTGCTGCTATTGCTGCTGCAGGAATTCCAGTTTTCGCTTGGAAAGGCATGAACGAAGAAGAATTCGATTGGTGCATCGAGCAAACCTTGCACGCTTTCAAAGATGGTCAGCCCTTGAACATGATTTTGGACGATGGTGGTGATTTGACCAACATGGTTTTAGATCGTTACCCAGAATTGGTTGCTGCCATCCGCGGAATTTCCGAGGAAACAACCACGGGGGTATTGCGCTTGTACCAACGCATGCAAAAAGGAACCCTTCCTCTTCCAGCTATCAATATCAACGATTCCGTTACCAAATCGAAATTCGATAACAAATACGGTTGCCGCGAGTCTGCCGTTGACGCTATTCGTCGCGCAACTGACGTGATGATGGCCGGTAAAGTAGCCGTTGTTGCGGGTTATGGCGACGTAGGTAAAGGAACAGCAGAATCGCTTCGCGGTGCTGGTGCTCGTGTAATCGTTACCGAAATCGATCCAATTTGCGCGCTTCAAGCTGCCATGGACGGATTCGAAGTGAAGAAAATGAAAAACGCTATTCCTCGTGCAAACATCGTAATCACCGCAACCGGTAACCGCGATATCGTAACGGGCGAGCACTTCAAAATGATGAACGATAAAACCATCGTTTGTAACATCGGTCACTTCGACAACGAAATCGATATGGCTTGGTTGAATGATAACCATGGCGATTCCAAATACACCGTTAAACCACAAGTAGATGTTTACAATGTAGGTGGAAACGAAATCATCGTTTTGGCTGAAGGCCGTTTGGTGAACCTAGGTTGCGCAACCGGTCACCCTTCGTTCGTGATGTCCAACTCCTTCACCAACCAAACATTGGCTCAGTTGGAATTGTGGACCAACCACGGTAAATACGAAAACCAAGTTTACGTTCTTCCAAAACATTTGGATGAAATGGTGGCTCGTTTGCACTTGTCGAAAATTGGAGTTGAGTTGGAAGAGCTTTCTTCTGGCCAAGCCGATTACATCAACGTACCTCAAAACGGACCCTTCAAATCAGAAACGTACCGTTATTAATTTCAAGAAGAATCAACAACAAAAAATGCCGCTGAAAAGCGGCATTTTTTGTTTCGTTCCTACCCGATCAATCGTTGTGCGGTTTCTTGCAACAGGCCTGCAACGCCTCAAACCCCTTGGGGTCGGCAGGAACATCGTCGGCCCGATATCCCAACCGGGAAATCGCTGCCTTCAGGGTCGCTCGATTGGTTTTATCGGAGCGGTACTTCAGAATGATTTTCTGCTCTTCCACCAAAACCTTTACCCGAATCACACCCTTTTCAAACTTCAATCCTTCGTCCAAAATACTTTTGCAAGTACCGCAAACGGTGGATGTGGCAATGGTGTCGGTAACGACTTTGTTTTGCGCTTTGATTTCTTGAATTCCAAATAGAATCAAGAAAGCGAGGATTATTTTTTTCATGTTACTTGATTTTATAGCGCATTCCTAGATAAACATTCCTTCCCATGATGGGCCCCCAAACCATGGCGGCATCAAACCCGGGACCGATGGGGGCGCCCACAATTGGGTGGTGTTGCCGAAAATTCAAAGCGTTTTCAACGCCCACATACCAATCGGCAAACTTGAATTTCTTGGTCACTTGTCCGTTCACCAAAAAGAATCCAGGGCTGTAGCCCAAAACGGTTTGCGGCAAAGCGTAATACGAGGGCAATCGCTTCCGACCGGTGTAAGTTACCGTGGCATCGGCCAGCCATTTCCCATTGTAGCTTTCCCAGCCGGTGTTGGCCAAAAAGCGGTGTTGTTCCACCAGCGGACGAATTTTCGTTCCGCCCGAAAAGCCCGATCGAGGGTCGTCGTATTTGTAAGCCAACCGTAGGGTCGTGCCATCCAAAACTTCTCCGTTCAATTCTGCCTGAAAACTCTTCGAAAAGGAGGGCGCTTTTTGGTTGTACATGCGCAGCGTTCCGCTTTCTTCCACATCCACCAACCATTGATTTTGGAAATGGGTTTCGTAGTAATCCAAGGTTAACACCCATTCCCGACCGAACCAATCCATCATTTTAATGAAACTACCGCCCAAAATTTGGGAGCGTTCGGCTTGGGGCGCTTCTTCCACGATCCATTGCCTTCCCGAAGCAAAAAAAC
>JAIYBD010000149.1 GCA_027488715.1 Bacteroidota bacterium
GGTTGTCACTGGAGAGGCCGGCAAACCCACAAAAGCAAATCAAAAACGGGGACCCACCAACTGACTTTATCCCGACGCATGTCGAGGCTCCCTGCCACCCTTCAACCTCGGCCAAAATTAGGACAATATTCCACCCTACCCGTTTTTAAACGTTTATAAACGTTTATGAAACGGATAACTCCAAGAAATCAGCAAACCTTTGCAGCTCAAAGTTTACAACCATGCTGAATAGAATGTTTGCTGCTGCGGTTCATGGAGTTCATGCCGTGCCTATCACCATCGAAATTGATGTTTACGGCGGTGATTTTGGATACACCCTCGTTGGGCTTCCCGACAAATCGGTGCAAGAATCGAGGGAACGGATTGCCGTTGCCTTCAAGAACAACGGATTCCAGTGGCCGAGGCAACGGGTTTCGATCAACATGGCGCCGGCCGATGTGAGGAAGGAAGGTTCGTCCTACGACCTTCCCCTCGCGTTGGGAATTCTTCGGAGTTCCGGACAAATTCGATGGGCCCTGGAGAACGAATGGATTGTGATGGGCGAACTGGCCCTCGATGGTAGCCTAAAACCCGTGAAAGGAATTCTACCGATGGCTATTCTGGCCAAAGAAATGGGATTTTCCGGACTTATTATCCCTACTGAAAACGCCGCTGAAGCCGCCTTGGTGGATGGAATACATATCCGACACGCCGATCACCTAAAGTCCATCGTAGAACTGATCGAAAATCCTGATTTAAACTCCCAACCCATCCCTTTGCTGAACGAAAATGAGGAGGGGGTATTCACCGAATGGTCGGATTTTTCGGAAGTTCGCGGACAAGAATCCATCAAGCGGGCCTTGGAAATTGCGGCAGCCGGCGGCCACAATGTATTGCTCATTGGCCCGCCCGGGGCAGGAAAATCCATGTTGAGCAAGCGGTTGCCATCGATTCTCCCGCCCATGTCGATGGAGGAATCGCTGGAGAGCACCAAAATTCATTCGGTTTCGGGAAAACTAGCCGGAAAGGTTTCTCAACTCATTACCCAACGGCCGTTCCGAAGTCCTCACCATACGGTTTCGGCCATTGGGTTGATTGGTGGGGGATCGGTGCCTCAACCCGGTGAAATCTCGTTGGCCCACCACGGCGTTTTGTTTCTCGACGAATTGCCCGAGTATCCGCGAACGGTTTTGGAGGTTTTGCGACAGCCGTTGGAAGATCGGAAAGTGTGCATCACCCGGGCGAGGATGTCGTTGGAATACCCGGCCAATTTTATGTTGGTGGGATCCATGAATCCATGTCCGTGCGGTTACTTCAACCACCCCACCAAGCGGTGTTCTTGTTCGCCGGAAACGGTTCGAAAGTATTTGAATCGCATCAGCGGTCCGTTGTTGGATCGCATCGATTTGCACGTGGAAGTCACACCGGTTACGTTCGATGAGCTTACGGCACCGCCCCAGGCAACGGCCGAGCCCAGCGAGTCGATTCGTATGCGGGTTGTTCGGGCTCGGCAGGTTCAATGGGCGCGTTTACGACATTCGGGGGTGTTTGCCAATGCTCAGATGAGCAGTTCACAAACCAAAACCCATTGCCGGTTGGACGCGCCGAGCATAGCGTTGTTAAAAACGGCGATGGAGAAATTGGGATTGTCGGCAAGGGCGTTCGACCGCATTTTAAAGGTCGCGCGAACGGTGGCCGATTTGGATCAGTCGGAGTCGATTCGCGCGGTTCATTTGGCCGAAGCCATCCAATTCCGAACGTTGGATCGGGAGGATTGGGGGCTGAGGTGAGGGTTGTTAGCCTTTGATTAAAGATTCCGAGTTGGGTTGATTTTGTGGTTGCCTTCCAATACATGAATCGACAAGAAAAGAAAAACTCGCAAACCCTTGCCTGTAGCAGCTTTTCAGAAGTCATTCGAACAACAAACAACTACTCATGAATCACCAACCGAAACGCTCGCTTCGTTTGTTCCATCTCGCTATTGCTGATTCCAAGTTTCTTTGTAACTGTTCACTAGTTAGTAATTTCATGACTTTTTGGTTTGTTTGGGTGCTCGTTTTTTGGTGATGATTCCGGCATCTTGCAGTTTTCTACCTAATGGATCTGCTGCTGCAACCGTGGTTAGATCTTTCTCTAATCCCAATACGAAAAGCACTTGTAAATAGCTTCCAATGGCAACAGTAGGACTACCATGTTCGATATTATAAATGGTTTTCCTTCCTAGTCCTGAGCGCTCAGCAATTTGCTCTGCACTCAATTTTCGGCGCAAGCGAGCCAATTGTATATGTTCACCTAGATCATTTAAAATTTTTAGGTTTTTAGGCAATATAGCGGGCGCTGTTTTCATTTAACTTGTCTTATAGAGGAAAAATATAAAGTGTTTTATCGTTTTTATGAAAAGTTGTTTATTTTTTAGCTTATAGATTGATTTTTACCGAAGAACCAACTTCCTTCTAAATAATAAGACGTCACAAATATTTTTGTTGCTCATTTTTTTATTTTTTTGACATTCAAAACCCTTTGATGTTCATATCTAATCATCAAAGGACCTTGATGCTCATTTTTAGCTAAATATTACTATCTAACTAGTTTGTTGTTCATTTTTTGCTATTTTTGAGCTTCAAAATACCGATATGAATACACAAAATGCTGTAAAATATCATTATGGAGCATTCCCGCCTCGTGAATTAGAACTGAACAAGGTACTAGGTTCATTACTAAAAGCTACTGATGCTTTAGCTCGTTATGATCAAGTATTAAAATCAC
>JAIYBD010000091.1 GCA_027488715.1 Bacteroidota bacterium
ACAACCGGCCGTATCAGGTTGGGTAAACATGGCTGTTGGACGATTACCTGCTTTGATGCGAGCCTCTTGAATTAAGGTATCGGAACAACCGGAAGCGGTAAGAACCACCAAACGAACCGTGTATTGACCACGTGCTTGGAAAACAACCGATGGATTTGCCAACGTAGAGGTAATTCCATTACCGAAATCCCAAAAACGAGCTACAATCGAATCGTTAGCAGAAGTCAAGGAAGAATCGGTAAACTGAACAGCCAAAGGAGCGCAACCGGAATCAACCGAGGTGGTGTAGTTGGCATGCGTTTCGTGTGAAATGGTGATGGGATAAACAGAATCAGAAAAACAAGAACCTTGCATGGAACGAACCTTCAAAGAATAAGCACCCGCTGTTGGTGCTACGGTTTGAAAAGAAACCGAATTGGTGCTATCAACCACTTGGCCATTTCCGTTCAACAACCACATCTTTACCGAAGTAGCGTTGGTTAAGGAAGCATTGGCTGTAATAGAATATGGAGCAACACAAGCAGAAGCTTGAATGGAAACCGATGAGGTTGGGGCAGAAACAAGAATGTTATTAGTAGAACGCAATACATTGGTACAACCTAATCCATCGGTTACAGAAACGGTAAAACTGAAAGATCCGTTAGCATTAAAAGGCTGTTGAATGGAAATCCCTTGTGCAGAAGTTCCATTGCTGAAATTCCAAGTTGCTGTTCCACCCACTTGGGTCGTTCCTAAAGCAACAGGAACACCAGCACACGTTGAAGTAGCATACGTGTTCAAACGAGGCTGAACCGCACGAACCACAATGCGATTGGTTTTTTGAATGGTGTCTTTACATCCATTGAAGGAAGTTACCACCAATCGCGTTGTGTAATTTCCCGAAGTTGGAAAAACTACGGAAGGGTTCGCAGAAGTAGACGTTGGAATTCCAGCGCCAAAACTCCACTGATATCCTACGATATTACCGCGCTGGGTAGTAGAAGAAATCGTTGTGCTCATACCCGTGCTGCAGAACACGCTATCTTGAAGCGAGAACGTTGCACTGGGCTTCTCCAAGAAATTCACTTGAATGGTTTGAACCGATGTAGCATAGCAGCTATCGGCCGTGTAAGCGTGTAAAGTTACCGTGTAAGAACCGGCACGACTGTAGTTATGTGTTGGATTCAATGAAGTTGAAGTGCTTCCATCTCCGAAATCCCACAAGCGGCGAACCACATTGGATGAACTTACATCATTGAAACGAACTGGAGCTTCTACCATGCACTGATTAGCTGGCAATACCGCATTGAACGCGGGTACGGGTTGAGCATTCACCCGGATGTAGTTGGTTTTAGAAACCGTTTGCACCGAGCCGTTGCCCAACGTAACCGTAAGCGTTACCGAATACATGCCGCCTTGGTTGTACACCTTACCTGGATTCGGAGAAGTAGATGTGGTTCCGTCGCCGAAATTCCACACCAAATTTTGAACTCCATTAAAGGTATGCGTAAACCGCGTTACCACTGGCGCGCAGCCACTGGTTACCTGTGCCGAGAAATCGTTGGCCATCGCCACCATTCCTACGAAGAGAAAGAGCGAAAGAAAGATCGATTTCGCTTTGCGTACTTGAAAGCTTCCCAAGCCTCCATTAACATTGTTGTTTGTTTTGAACATAAGTCCACCGTTTTGCTATTCCCAATATGGAGCAGTAAAAGTTCCTAAAAATGTTATTATCAGAAATTTCAAAACAGATGTACCCGTTAAACTATTTTTTCACTTTTATTTTTCAAAATCATTCATTTTGCAGTTAAAAATGGATTTTTATTTTTTTAAACCCCATGTGACCATTTCTTTTTTTGAAAACTTTTTGATTTTTTAAAAACGACATTTCCCCAAAGTGTCATTTCACCCAAATGCACTAAACTTCATCAAATTAAAATTTTCATTAATAACAATGGGTCGAAAAATGGCCTTTCAAGAGCCCTGAAAATTGATTACTTTTGCATCAATAAAAAACCAAGTAATATGGTATTCGACTTATCGATGATTCAATCCGTTTATGCCGCCATGCCGGAACGGATTGCCGCCGCCCGAAAAACCGTTGGCCGGCCATTAACCCTAACCGAAAAAATTCTTTTCTCGCACTTGCACCAAGACCAAGCCTTGGCCGCTTTCGAGCGCGGAAATTCTTACGTGGACTTCGCGCCTGATCGCGTAGCCATGCAAGATGCTACCGCTCAAATGGCCTTGTTGCAGTTCATGCAAGCAGGTCGCCCTCAGGTGGCCGTTCCCTCTACCGTTCACTGCGATCACTTGATTACCGCCAAAGTAGGCTCCAACCAAGATTTGAACATCGCCGTAGAATCCAATAAAGAAGTATACGATTTCCTTTCTTCCGTATCCAATAAATACGGTATCGGATTCTGGAAACCCGGTGCCGGTATCATTCACCAAGTTGTTTTAGAAAATTACGCCTTCCCCGGCGGAATGATGATCGGAACCGACTCCCACACCGTTAACGCGGGTGGATTGGG
>JAIYBD010000121.1 GCA_027488715.1 Bacteroidota bacterium
ATTCCACTGGATTCCTTTCTAACATCTTCTTACTTAGAAATTACCGACCCTAACATCAATTATATTCAAGTTTGGATTTTATCACCTGAGGGGACGGTGATCAAAAAATTTCCATTTACTGGAGATAAAAACAATTACAACACCCGACCGGTGGACTACACTTCCTTCCTCTTCCCAATTGAGGCATACCAAAAAAAGGGGAATTCTATTTTAATTGCCACAGACAAGCGCCATGTTTTTCGGGTGTTGCCGGTTGATTTAAAGGCTCAAACCGATTTATTTGGAAACAACCAACACACCACCTTTTTTCAAGGGCTCATCATTGGTGTAATCGCATTCTTCACGCTGTTTGTGGCCTATTTATGGATCAGTGTGCGTCAAACCGTGTTTTTTTGGTATTTGGCCTACTTATTGAATTTGGCCTTGTACTTTTTTGTGGATTCTGGTTTGTTTTTCAAGTATATCACGCCCAACTATCCGCAATTGAATGAAAGTTTTGGCCCGTTGTTGTTGGGATTGCTTTTTTTACCATTTACCATTTATTTCCTCAGCCTAACCGAAGTAAAAAATCATTTCCCAAAAATTGGTCGATGGAATACTCGACTTACTGGGTTTTATGCCATTATCTGGGTTGTTTCTTTTTTAACATCTTTCCTCAACAACTATCAACTCAACGAGTTTTGGGTTTCGGCCAACAAGATCGTATCCCCTACTTTTCTCCTTTACTTCTATGGTTTATCCATCTTTCTTTTCTTTAAAAAAATCAAATTCTCTGGATTTGTTGTCGCTTCTTACACCATCATTCTTGTGTTTACGCTTTTGCTGGCCGCGTTTTACAACGGTAAAACTCCAAATGCTTTTGCGTACCGATACTCCTTGTACATCGGTTTCTTTTTTGATGTATTGATCATGGCCTGGGCTACGGTTTACCGATTTAAAATGTATTTGGATGAATCGGAGCGATTAGCCGCCGAAAATGCCATTCAACAGCAGCAAATCTTTCAAACCCTATCCGATTTTAAAGAGAAAGAAATGCAGCGATTTAGCAGTTTTCTCCACGATTCGCTGGGCGCATATTTGTTTTCGGTGAGGAAAAAATTGGAAAAAGCCCAGCAAACCGAGCATCCCAAAGAGTTATTGGAAAAGGCCGAACGCGAGATCATCCAACTATCCAAAGAAGTACGTTCTTACTCCCACGAGTTTTCACCTCTGTTGTTTCAACGGAAAGGCTTATTGCAATCGTTGGAAGAGCTGGTCGATAAAATTCAACATGAACAACACCTGAAAATTCAATTTGAAAAACTCGGTTCCTTGTCGCAAGTACCCTACCGCTACGAGCTTCTGATGTACACCATGGTTCAGGAACTCCTTCAAAACACCCTTAAACACGCTCAAGCTCAAAAGGCTATTTTACAAATCCTCCTTGAACACGATTCCGTCTCCATTTACATGGAAGATGATGGAATTGGATTTTCAAAAACTGAATTGGAACCCGGCTTGGGTTTCACGCAAATTCATCAACTTATTACTTTTTTAAGAGGAACAATTCAAATAAATTCCTCTCCCCACAAAGGAGTCATCATCTCCATCGAAATCCCCATTAAACATCATGAAAACTAAGGTAAATATCGTTATTGCCGAAGACCATCCCATTTTTTGTGAAGGACTTCTCCAGGCCTTGGCCCGTTATCCCGAATTCATTGTGCTGGATGTCGTAAAACGGGGCGATGAGGTGCTCGACAAGGTCATTCTTCACCAACCCAATGTATTAATTCTAGACATCAACTTACCGCAAAAAAACGGAATTCAAATCCTTCAAGTTCTTAAAAATCAATTTTCGAACCTCAAAGTTTTAGTTTTAAGCATGTACCACCCCATCGATCTGAAAATCAATCCGAAATACGATTTTTTCCACGGATTTGTTTCTAAAAGTTCGGATTGGGATGTCTTGATTTTGGGATTGAATGAGGTGCTTGCAGACCGTTTTTTTTGGGACCCGAATGTCCAAATGAACGAACCCGTTAAAGATGCTTTTATCGCCCAACTCAAACTATCGACCCGAGAGTTGGAAATCCTAGAACTGCTACGCCAAGGGCTCAACAACAAAGAAATTTCGGTTCGCCTTCATTTGAGTGAACTCACCATCAAAACTCACCGAAAGAACATCATGTTCAAAACAGAATCGAAAAATTTGGCGGATCTTCTGCGCAAGTTTTAACCGTTAGGAATCGGTTAAGGCCATGTACAATTGAACGGCCTGCTTCGCTTCCTTAACGTCGTGCACGCGCAGAATCTGTGCTCCGCGCTCTAAGGCAAATGCATTTAAAATACTCGTTCCGTTGAGCGCGTCTTCGGGCCAAGTGCCCAAAACCTTGTTGATCATGCTCTTGCGAGAAATGCCCACCAAAACAGGAACATTCAGCTGTTGAAATGTTTCCAAATTGCGCAGTAATTGATAATTGTGGTGCAACGCCTTCCCGAATCCAAATCCGGGATCCACCACCAAATCGGCGACTCCCAACTTCCTCAATTCTTGTAGTTTGTTGAATAAATACCCCATTACATCGGCGGTAACCGCTCGGTAATGCGGATCTTTCTGCATGGAAACCGGAATCCCTTGCATGTGCATGAGGATGTACGGACAATTTCGTTCGGCAATCAAGGGGAACATATTGGGGTCGAGGTCGCCCGCGCTGATATCGTTCACCCAAAAAGCACCGGCATCCAAAGCAGCGCGGGCCACTTCGCTGCGGTACGTATCGATGGAGAGGGTGGCATGCGGAAAGTGTTTCGATAGCGATTCGATGGCGGGCAACACCCGATCCATCTCTTCTTGAACGGAAACGGCTTCGGCACCGGGGCGAGTACTCATCCCACCCAGATCCAACACCTCGGCTCCTTCATCTAGCATTTGCTGTGCTTTTTGTAACACCGCATCTTCCACCAACCGACTTCCCTCAAAAAAGGAATCGGGAGTGCAATTGATGATGCCCATCACGGCGGGTGTTTCGAGGCTCAAAAGGCCACGTTTGCTGCGAATTTGGGTGGTTTTCATTCGGCTTCTCCCCGTTTTAATTGCCGATCAACATCCCTAGATTTGATGGATTCGCGTTTATCGAACAGTTTTTTCCCTTTCACCAAGGCGATTTGAATTTTGGCAAAGCCCCGCTCACCGAAATGAATATCCAAAGGAACAATGGTCACCCCCTGATCCTTGAGCTTTTCGCGAATTTTCTTCAATTCCGATTTATTCAACAAAAGAGTTCGCATCCGGCGTGGAGCATGTTGGGCAAATCCGGCGTGGGAATATTCGGAAATGTGCAAACTGGTGATGGTCAATTGCCCTGAGGTAAACGAACAATAGGCATCACCAATATTCACTTTTCCATCCCGCAAAGATTTCACCTCCGAACCGGTCAACATAACGCCAGCCTCGAACTCTTGAAGAACGTGGTATTCGTAAAATGCTTTGCGATTGGAAACAACGGTGAATGCTTTACTCATGGGAAAGGGATGCAAAAATGCGGGAAATCTTTTCTTTTTTCAAAATTTTTTGTCCGGTTTTGCCACTTGCTACCAAACGGTCGCCAACCTTGGCTAAAACAGAACACGTTACTTCATGTCCGGAAACCGCCTCAAGGGTTGCCGTGAGAATTACTTCTTCACCCAAAAGGGCGGGTCGGTGATGTTCTATCTCCAATCGGGTTCCAATGCCCTCTTCGTCATCTTCCAGCATGTGGAGAACGAATTGCCGACCGGCCCATTCCATATCTCTTCCCAAGGCGAAGGTGGCATACACGGGATGAACCAGACCCACTTCGAAAGAGGCAGTGTCTTCCAGTTGAACAAGATGGCGAATGGAAATGAGGTGGCCGATGGGGAATGGTTGTTTCATCGGGTTACTTTTTTTACCAAAAGATTATGGGCAACTTTACTGGTAATCAGCATTTCCGTTGAGCTGGATGCTATTTTTACGACGTAAGAATCGTCGAAAGGATGGTGCTCTACGATGTGAAGTACGGTTCCTAGGGCGATGCCCATGCGGGTGAGGAGTCGTAAAAAATCGGTATCGTCTTCGGTAACGGCGCACACCCGCCAAGGGTGTTGGAAGTTATTAATTTCGGGTAGGGGCACGGCGGCGATGGGTCGGATCAGGCCATCGGCCGACGGGATGGGATCGCCGTGCGGGTCGATCTCGGGAAAACCAAGAAATACGTCCAAACGCTCGATGAGAAGGTCGGAATCGATGTGTTCCAATTCTTCCGCAATTTCATGAATTTCGTCCCAAGAAAACTTGAGCTTCTCGACCAAGAAAACTTCCCAAATTCGATGCCTACGTATGATCGACAAAGCTAATTTAGCCCCGTCTTGGGTAAGGCTTGCTCCTTTGTACTTGATATGATCCACCAATTTCTTTTCGTGCAGCTTTTTAATCATATCGGTTACCGAAGCTGGTGTGCTTTTCAAAACATCAGCTAAGGCGTTTGTATTGACGGACTTATTGGTTCCATCACTCAATTTGTAGAGCGCCTTCAGGTAATTTTCTTCGGTAACAGAGAGCATTTTACAAAAGTAAAGAAAGATCAAATAGGGTTACCTTTGTTGAACGAAAAGAATTGTATTATCTTTCTTGCCGTTTCCAACCAATTGCCTTCAATTTTTGTTATTGAACCATGCACACGCTTGATTTATCTTCCTTAAAAGGACTTTACGGTAAGCCTATCCGCCGTTTGTTTCGACTTTTGAAACCCGAACGCGCTTTCATTAAACGATTGTATTGGGTTTCCATTTTATCTGGGATGTTTGGATTGGTGGTTCCCCTTTGCATTCAAGCCATTTTTACCTTTATTCAAGCCGGGCAAGCTTCGGCCTCGTTATGGGTGCTGCTTAGTTTTCTGTTTATTGGATTATTGGTTTCGGGTAATCTCACGCTCACCCAACTCAACATCAACGAAACGCTTCAACAACGATTGTTCGCGCGCATTGGATTCGATTTTACAGAACGAATTCCCCGCTGGCGCTCGGATGACCACCATGCGCCCGAAATGGTCAATCGTTTTTTCGAAGTATTAACCATTCAAAAATCACTTTCAAAAGTTTTGATCGACTTTTTCTCGGCCTTGCTGCAGGTGTTTTTTGGATTATTACTGCTTTCTTTTTACCATCCGCTTTTCATTGTTTTTGGCCTAGCATCCATCGGAACCATCATCGTTGCGTTTCGGGTCATGGGACCTAATGGTATGAAATCCAGTCTTGGAGAATCCTCTTCGAAATACGCTATGGTTTATTGGTTGGAAGAGGTTGCCCGATTCATCGACGTATTTAAACTATCGGGGGCGCCCAACCTTCCGGTTCAGAAATCCAATGCTTTGGTTGAAAAATACGTTGATTATCGCACGGAACACTACAAAATCCTTCGGAATCACTACATCATGCTGATTGGTTTCAAAATCATCACCATCACCGGTTTGATCATGTTGGGCACCTTTTTGGTTTTCAATGAGATGATTAGCATTGGGCAGTTTATTGCTTCTGAAATTGTGATGGTCTTGGTCATTCAATCGGTCGAAAAAATCATTTTCTGTATCGATCCCATTTACGATACGTTAACTGCCGTTGAGAAATTGGGTGGGATTGCCGACCTTCCTTTGGCAGAACACTTTGGAACTACCGAAGTAAACCCAGGCCCCATCTCCATTTCATTGGAAAGTGTTGGTGTACCTCCAACAAGCATGTCGTTTTCGGCCCACATCCCGGAAAGGGAGATCGTTGGAATTGTGGGTGCTAACGGCTCGGGCAAAACAACCTTGATTAATTTGTTGGGTACGCGTGTGCCCGATACCACTGGAGTATTAAAGTACTCGGGAGTTCGTGTGGAAGCCTTACGAATGGATTCACTTCGTTCCCGCATCGGAGAAATCATTGAAGATACTGACATTTTTGCGGGAACCGTTCGGGAAAACATCAGTCTCGGACGTCCGGGAGTTAACGATCAATCCATCCGCGAAGCTTGTGAGGGGCTTGGCTGTTGGGACGATTTGCAACGACTTCCTCAAGGATTAGATACGGCATTAACCCCAGGTGCCCCCGGGCTTCCTCGTTCTCTAGCCATGAAAATTTCGTTGGCCCGGGGCGTAGTAACCCAGCCTTCTCTCTTGCTCATCGATGCAACTTTGGTTACCCTTACCCGAAGTGAAAGAACGAAAATCTTGGATTACCTCACCCGTGAAGATCGTCCATGGACCCTCATTGCTTCCATCCATCACCACGATTTTATGCAGCGCTGTAATCAAATATTACTGCTTGAAAAAGGAAGTGTTCAAGGCGTTTTCCAACGAGAAGAAGCTGAAAAACAATCGTTTTACTCCGAGTTAATGGTATATTAATATGGGACATCATCGCCACCGCTACAACGCATACAATCATATCTTCGAACGGCAACCCAAAGCCATTTTTACCCTTACGGGCCGTTTCGCCCTCATCCTTTTGTTTGTTACCCTTTTTCTTCCTTGGACACAGAACTTTCGTGGGAAGGGAAAGCTCACCACATTGAATCCCAGTGAACGACCACAAACCCTCAATTCTATTATTCCCGGAAGAATTGAAAAATGGTATGTTCAAGAAGGCCAACGAGTGAAGAAAGGGGATACCATGTTGTTCATTTCCGAGGTAAAAGAAGATTATTTGGATCCCAACCTCGTGCCTCGAACCGATGACCAAATTCTATCCAAAGAAAAAGGGATTGGCTCGTACCAGTTAAAACTAAAAGCCCTTGAAAATCAGTACAAAGCCATCGAACGAGATCAGGTTTTGAAAACGGCTCAATTGCGAAATAAGGTGAAGCAAACCCGAGCCAAGATGATTTCCGACTCTGCTAAAATTGTGGAAGCCGATGTGAAGTTGGTGATTGCGAAAAGGCAAATAGAGGCCTTCGAAAAAATGTTCAAAGACGGTATCAAATCGTTGGCCGAATACGAAGCAAAAAAAGCCTCCTACCAACAAGCCATTACCGATAAAACAGCCATGGTAAATAATTACATCACGGCCGAAAACGAATGGATCAACGCTCAACTTCAACTCAACAACCTGAACAACGAATTTGAACAAAAATTGGCGTACAACCAAGCCGATCGATTTGCTTTGGAATCCCAAATTTTTGATGGGGAGGCCAGCGTTTCTAAAATGCGCATTCAACGCTCCAATTACTCCATTCGCACCCAAAACTATTACGTCCTCGCCCCTCAAGACGGTTACGTGGTTAAAGCCTTAAAATCAGGAATCGGGGAAGTTATTAAGGAAGGGACTTCTTTAGTTGAAATCCAACCCTATCCTTTTAAAATTGCCGCCGAAATGTACATCGACCCGTTGAACGTGGCCTTGGTGGAAAAAGGTCAAAAAGTGCGGCTTCAATTTGATGGATGGCCCGCCTTGATTTTTGGCGGATGGCCCGGAGTATCTTTCGGAACTTTCGGTGGGGTGGTCGTTGCTATCGATCAAACCATCAGCGAAAATGGAAAATACCGTTTGCTCATCGCTCCTGATCCTTCCGACAAAGCTTGGCCCGACCTCCTGAAAGTAGGCACCGGCGCCAATGGAATCGGTTTGCTGAAGGATGTGCCCATTTGGTATGAATTGTGGCGAAACATCAACGGATTCCCACCCGAATATTATAAACCTTTGGAACAAGCGGGCAAAGAATCGACTAAAAAAGAGAAATGATGCGATTATTGGTCTTCTTATTCCTCCTGTTTTCGCTGAGCTCTCGCGGTCAAAATGAATCCTTTCTTACCAAAGAGGAATTCCTCTCACGGGTAAAGCAACATCATCCCATTGCTTTTGCAGCGGGATTGGTGAACGATAAAGCAAGTGCTCAAGTATTGCAAGCTCGGGGCGCTTTTGATCCGGCACTTCAAGGAAAACTCAACCAAAAAACCTTTTCCGGAACCCAGTATTTTAACCTACTGGAAACCGGCTTAATCCTTCCAACCCGGAGCCCGGTAGAATTTTCCATGGGTTGGGAACAAAATGCAGGAACCTTCCTTAATCCCGAAGATAAAACGCCCAAAACGGGTTTAGGGAATTTAGGCGTGGGAATTAATTTAGGAAAAGGATTATTGATGGATTCACGAAGGGCTTCCCTTCGTCAGGCATTGCTCCTACGCGATGCTGCCCCCTTTCAGGTTCAATCTATCCTGAGTGATTTATTGGCCCAAGCCGAAATTGATTATTGGAATTGGGCACTGGCCAAAGAAAAACTAGCATTGTACGAAGAAGCTAGTGCACTGGCGTTCCAGCGATTGGGCCTCATTCGGGGAGCCTTGGAACAAGGCGACCGCCCCACCATCGATACCGTAGAGGCCTATGCTCAGTGGCAACTTCGACAAATTAACGTGGAACAAGCCAAAGCTGAATTTATTGCTGCAACCAACTTGGTTGAATCGTATTTGTGGAACGATGGCCTCATACCCGATCAACTTCCCGCTAACGTCATTCCTCAAAAAATTCAAATTTCAGCTCTGAAGAGTGTGCCCTTGAATGAAATGTCTCAATGGGTCATGGAATTAGATCAACATCCCCTGTTGCAAGCCTTGGATGCAGAAATTGCCATGCAAGAGGTTGAAATCAAATTGAAAAAAGAAAGTCTTCGTCCGGAATTAAAGGTGAAGTACAACTTGCTCAGTGGAAATCCCGCCCAAATTGGGACGTATTTTGAAGAGGGTTACAAATGGGGCGGTTC
>JAIYBD010000107.1 GCA_027488715.1 Bacteroidota bacterium
GAAATCAAGGGAATCGAAGGGCCCATGGCCTACGCCCATCCCATCTTCAAAAATGCTATTCCTCAAATTGATGTTTTTTCCGACGACGATTATACCAAGGAAGAACTGAAAATGATGCGAGAAACGCAGAAAATCATGGGAAGCACCCAAATCCAAGTAACGGCCACAACCGTTCGCATTCCTGTAATGGGCGGCCACTCCGAGTCGGTCAACATCAGCTTGGAACATCCCTGCACGGTGGCCGATTTACGCACTTGGATGTCGGAAATGCCGGGTATCGTGGTTATGGACGACCCCTCCAACCAAATTTATCCGATGCCGTTGAATGCGCACGAACGCGATGAAGTATTTGTGGGCCGAGTGCGCATCGATCGATCTTTCCCAAACAGTTTCAACCTTTGGATTGTGAGCGATAACCTTCGCAAAGGAGCAGCTACCAATGCCATCCAAATTGCCGAAACCCTGTTGAAAAACGGAATGTTGCCCGCGTGAGCTACGAAATTAAACTTCCCCAATTCGAGGGTCCGTTCGACCTTTTGCTTTTCTTCATTGAAAGGGACGAATTGGATATTTACGACATTCCTATTTCTCACATCACCAACGAATTTCTGGAGTTTCTTAAGACCTTGGAGGAACTCAATCTAGAAGTGGCCAGTGAATTCATTTTGGTCGCTAGCACGCTCATGCGCATCAAGGCTAAAATGCTACTACCGCGTGCCGACCTCGATGAAACAGGCGCAGAAATCGATCCCAGAAAAGATTTGGTAGATCGACTCATCGCGTACAAAAAATTCAAAGAAGCCAGTTTGCAATTGGGAGAATTGGAAGCTCAGCAAATCCTCATGCATCCCCGAGGGAATGTGGAACAGGAATGGAAATCGTTCAAGGAAGGCAATAAAGTACAAGAAGAATTGAGTCAGATTGATTTGTATAAACTGCTCAAAGCTTTTCGTGGCGTGATGGATAAGCATTTCCAAGAAGTGAATAAACCCAAACACACCATCACCCTTTACCCCTACTCCATCGACGAAAAAAAGGAACAACTTCTAAGTCAGTTAAAAAAGAAAAAGAAGATTGATTTCCTATCGGTTTTAAAGCAATCCAAAGAAAAGATGGAAGCCATTTTCAATTTTCTAGCCATCCTCGATTTGGTGCAACAGCAGAAAATTACCTTGGTCTTCGGAGAAGGATTTAATCAGTTTTGGCTGACAGCCAAAGAAGAAGCATAAAAAAACCCCGCCGATTGGCGGGGTTTTTCATTTACCAAATCTTCAATAGATCGGCAGGTTGTTTCAACTTGAACGACTCGTAAAAGGGAGACATGTTCTTCAGTGTTCCTTTCACGCGGTAGGGACCGGGAGAATGGTAATCAGATAAAATCTGGTTACGAAGGCTTTCTTCCCGCTCGTTTCCTTTCCATACATTAGCAAAACTGAAGAAGAAACGCTGTTCGTGGGTCATGCCATCTACCAATTCATGTTCTCCTCCTTTGAGGTGCGATTTCAATGCGGAAAAAGCGATGGACAAACCGCCCAAATCGGCAATGTTTTCACCCAACGTCATGGCTCCATTGATGTGCAATCCAGGAATGGGTTCATACGAAGAATACTGATTTGCCAAGGCTTTTCCTTTTTCGGTAAACTTCTTGAAATCTTCGGGAGTCCACCAGTCGTTGCGGTTTCCATCTCCGTCGAATTTCGCACCCTGATCGTCGAAACCGTGGGTAAACTCGTGTCCGATTACCGCTCCAATTCCGCCGTAATTCAAGGCATCGTCGTAGGTAATGTGAAAGAAGGGAGGCTGCAAAATACCGGCGGGGAACACCACTTCGTTTCCGTTCGGATTGTAGTAGGCATTCACTTCGTGAGCGTTCATTCCCCATTCTTTTTTATCGACGGGTTGACCAATTTTCGATAACATATCTTTGATTTCAAATTGGCGAACTGAAGCTACAGAGAGCAAATAATCGTTCGGATTGATTTTTATGCTGCTAAGGTCTTTCCATTCATCGGGATACCCGATTTTGTAAGTGAACTTCGCCAATTTTTCGAGGGCTTTGGTTTTGGTGGTAGGGCTCATCCAATCCAATTGTTGGATGTGGGTTTTGTAAGCCGAGCGAAGGTCTTCCACCATGGTTTGGATGTATTTTTTCGATTCTTCGGGGAAGTATTTGGCCACGAATAATTTGCCCATGGGTTCTCCCAAATTGGCGTTAATGGCACGGATAGCTCGTTTTTTAGCGGGGCGCATACTGGGCTGGCCGTTCATCGTTTTTCCCCAGAATTCGAAATTCACTTTCTCCATTTCTGGCGACAAATAAGCTACGTTGTTGTGAATTTGTTGCCACATGGAATACGCTTTCCAGGTGTCTAAAGAAATTTTTGATAGTGCTTCCAACCCTTTCAAGAAAGAAGGTTGGTTGACCACCAAGGAATCGGTTTTAATTCCAAACGCGGCAGCGTGTTGAGCCAGTTGGAAAGAAGGAGCCAATTGAAAATAATCGGCCATGGCCATTTTATTGTAAAGGGCATCGGGATCCCGCATATCGTTCATGCTCATGGAGATGCTGGCCATGCGGGTTTCAAGCTCAAGGATTTCCTTACCGGAGGCCTTTGCTGGAACAATACTTCCCGCAAACTTCAACATTTGGTTGATGTGATCCACGTATTTCTCGCGAATAGCTTTCATCTCGGGAGCCGGATTGAGGTAGTAATCTTTTTCAGGAAGGGAGAGTCCGCCTTGGAAAACATACAAGCTATTTTTTGTTGCCTGATGATCATCGGCATTCACGTACATGCTGTATGGTGCTGGGGAAGTGAGTCCAGCTTTTTCGGCTTCTACCCAAGTTTGCAGCAATTCGGCAAAGGAATTGGCTTTCTGGTAGGATTGAAGGGTAGGCTGAAGAGCATTGAGTCCGTTTTTGGTACGCATTGATGAGTCGAGAGCTGCGCGATAAAAATCGTTTACCATTTGTTCAGCGGATCCAGCGGGGTGGTTGCTTTTCTTGCTGAGTTCCTCAAGGATGGATTCGATTCGGGCATTGTTATCTTCCATCAGCACCTCAAACGAACCCCAGGAGGATTGATCGTTGGGGATGGGATTGTTTTTCAGCCACTTTCCTACGGCGTAGTGGTAGAAATCGTTTTCGATGTTTGCGGAGGAATCGATGTATTCGGAGGAGAATTTTTCGACTTTTTCGTTGGCCGCATTTTGGTTGGACTGGCAGCTAGCGAGGGCGGCCAATGCGGTTAGGGAGAACAGGATTTTCTTCATGTTGGGTTGTTTGTTCAAAGTTAAGAATGGGTAAGGAATGCTTCAGCTTTTTTGAGTGATTTTTTGGGGAATAGGTTGATTTCTGCTTGAAAAACCTTTGAACTTACCGTTCATTCTCGTGACCAAAAATGATCAAACCAATGACTTGAATTCAAAATCAATCGAGGAAAATAAGCAACAACCATATCTAACATCCAACTTAACTTGGTCTTTACGGTTTCCCTCATTCATCTTGTCAAAATATTCAAGACTTGCATTTCGTAGGATTGATTTTAAATGAACGTTAAAAAAGAAAAAAATGATTGAATAAAAATGGAAAACGTAAATAAATGAGGATATTGCAACGTTCAAATCTCCAACTCAATCAATAACAAAAAAAACAAAAAACCTGATGGAAAATCAAACATCAAACAAATCCTACGTTTTAGGAATTTCCCTATTGGTGGGCATGGCAACGCTTGGATATTTTATCTTCAAGGGGCTAAAAACTTTCAGTGATAAAGACCGCATTGTAACCGTAAAAGGATTGGCTGAGTTGAACATCAATGCGAATTCTTCAACCATTTTCATTTCATATTCATTTTCAGGGGATGATTTAAAAGAGTTGAATCAACGAACTGAACAAAAAAAGAATGCCATTTTATCTTACTTATCGAGCATTGGCTTCTCAAAAAACGAAATTCAGGCTAATAGCATTGACATTGAAGACAAAGAGACCTACTACATTAACGAATGGCAGAATGGGAAACCAGTAAAAACAAAAATAGATCGATACCGAACCAATCAAACGTTGGTTATTGAAACAAATCAAGTCAAAACTACCGAAAACAAAGCGGCACAAATCAAATTAGATTTAATCAGCAAAGGATTAACCTCGACCATAACTACCAATTACTCCTTCCCTGAATTAAACTCGGTAAAACCTAAATTGATTGCAGAAAGTACAAAAAATGCGCGTGTGGCCGGTGAACAATTTGCCAACGATTCAAAAGCGAAATTGGGTAAAATAAAAACCGCATCTCAAGGTCAAATCACAATCGTCGGAAGATTTCAATATACCGAAGATGGAGGTGTTGACAATTCTGCACCAACCGAGCCATACCTACAAAAAGCTAGGGTAGTTAGCACCATTGTCTTCTTTCTTGAATAATTTCTGTGTTGGATTGACGTAGTTTTTAAACAAAATAAATGGGAAATGTTGAACAAGTGAAGTAAAAGAAAGTCGCTTCCCGAAAATGTTGCAAATTTAGTTATCCATCATTCCTGCTATTTCCTCTTTGCTAATGAAAAACCTCTACCTCGATATCGACGGAGTGATTCTTACTCGACAGGGTAAACCCGCCCTGCATGCTGAGGAATTCATCGAGTACATCACGACCCACTTTCAGGTGTTTTGGTTAACCACCCATTGCAAAGGCAACCCCAAAACGGCCGTTAAATACCTTACAAAGCATTTTGGCTCCCAAACTCTCGAAAACCTATCCAAGATTCAACCAACCGTTTGGGAAACACTCAAAACCGAGGCCATCGATTTCCAATCCGATTTCTTTTGGCTGGAAGATCAGCCATTTTCTTCCGAAATCAAGATTTTAGAACTTCATTCCGCGCTTCCAAACCTTATTAACGTCGATCTTCAACACATCAATGAACTGCAACACTTGAAATTCAACCTGAAGAATGGATAAACATTTACTCCCTCCAATCCAACATTGTTAATTCATCAAAAACCAACATGCGAGCAGTAGCCATGGGGATGTGAAAATCTTCAGAAAATGTCATAAAAAAGCGAATTAATGATGGAAAAAATCGCAATTATCTGCTTTTCTCTCTAAATTTTTATTCATCACCTTAAATTACCTTTCCTTTTTTTTTTTTTTTTTCGCAATGGTTAAAATCAGATGATGATTTTGTAACGAATTAACCATGAAAATACTTATTACTGGCGCAGATGGCCTATTAGGAAATAATTTAGTTCGAGAGTGTCTTTCAAGAAATTATGAGGTGGGAGTTATGCTTTGGTCTGAAAAGGCTACATCACCAGGGTTAGATGGTTTGCCATTGCACCGTTTTTACGGTAATATTTTGGATGAGTCACAAGTTAGAAATGCGATTCAAGGATTTGATATTGTTTTTCATTTGGCAGCATCTACCCAAGTAAATCCACCTAAAGACAATAAAATAACGGAAGTTAATGTAATTGGAACCAAATATGTTATTCAGGCTTGTCTTGATTTTCAAGTGAAGCGATTAATTCATGTGGGTACGGCAAATTCTTTTTCACCGGGATCCATTGAACATCCGGGGACGGAAGAAAACGGGTATAGCGGACAAACGTATGGATTGGATTATTTTGATTCCAAGTATGCAGCACAAAAATTAGTTTTAGAATCGGTTAAAAATCATTCTTTAAATGCCGTAGTAGTTAATCCAACCTTCATGATTGGACCTTTCGATACAAAACCAAGTTCTGGGGCTCTTCTTTTATCATTGCATAAAAAACAAATACCTTTTTGCACTTCAGGGTCGAAATCGTATATCGCGGTGAAGGATGCTTGTGTTGCCATTTGCAATTCCATCGAATTGGGTCAGAGTGGGCAATGCTACATTTTAGGAACTGAAAATTATAGGTACAAAGAGTTTTTTCAATTGGTATCGTCTACACTTGGAATCTCAACACCCAATTTGGTACTCCCACCATTTTTGATCAAAAGTTATGGAAATTTCAATTCATTTCTTTCAAAAATTACAGGGAAAACCCCGATCCTCTCCAAAGAAATGGCTAGGCTAGCATGTGAAAATCACTGTTATTCAGGTGAAAAGGCAAAGAAAGAACTAAATATGCCTCACACACCTCTTTCCATCGCAATAAAGGAAAGTCATCAATGGTTTGTAGAAAATGGTTACATCTCAAAATAATAAACTCAAATGTTTCAAGATAAAGTCGTTGTAATTACGGGATCAACGCAAGGCATTGGGCTAAAAACTGCTGAATTACTCGGAAAACGAGGCGCTAAATTGGTCATCAATTCCAGATCTCCACAAAAAGTAGATAAAGCAGTTTCATTTTTGAAGCAATTTACAAGTGAAGTAATTGGAATATCTGGAGATGTAAGCGACGCTCGTTTTTGCGATGAATTGAAGGAGACAACCGTTCAAAAATTTGGAAAAATTGATATTTTGATCAATAATGCGGGTGTAGCCTCAAGTGGACTGGTTTCAGAATTGCATTCTGCTGCATTTGAAAAAATTGTTCAAATTAATTTTTTAGGAAGTGTTCACCCAACCTTGGCCTTACTTCCAGAAATAACCCAACAAAAAGGAGACATCATCTTCATTTCTTCCATTGCTGGGATTTTAGGTTTACCTGGATATTCTGCCTATTCTGCAACAAAAAGAGCTATTGTGAGTTTTGCTGAAAGTTTAAAAATAGAATTATCGGATACGGGTGTTTTCGTTGGTATTAACTATCCTGGATTTACAGAAAACGATGTTCAAAAAACAATTCTCAATGCAAAAGGCGAAGAGGAAATTTTGAAAAAAAGAGACGGAATAAAAGCAACAAGCCAAGAAAAAACGGCCTTAGAAATCATTAATCAGATTGAAAAAAGGAGATTTCGGGCATATTCAAGCATTTCAGGGAAATTCATACAACTGCTTGTTCGTTTTTTCCCTAAATTAACCATCACTATTCTTTCAAAACTGCGAAAACGCATGGAGAGCATGCAATAAACCCAAAGGAATTGGTTAGTCGGGCACAACAAAGAGAAATCGTTGAAATAGTGCGCTATTTCAACGTTCAACAAGGGTTCACTCGAGCATTATCTCCATGAATTAAAAACTCAATGTATTTCCTACTTTTCTTTTTCTTGATTTCTATTTCCCTTCTCACCGCCAAAGCCCGATCACTAAATTTTTCCAAGTATACCAATTCCCAGTCAGTGGCCTTTTTCGTTGACTTACTTCCATGATTTTTATGTCGAAAGAGTCGATCCTCCAAATTACAACTGGAACCCACATAAAATTGGTCCACTTGAATCGAATACAAAATATAAACTGAACACTCCATTTCTAGCCATTTGTTTAAAATTCTCTTGAAAACGAGAATCAGAGGAGCCCATTTCTTCACTTCGCAGAGTTTGAAGTAGAACTAACGAATTTTCGATGAATTCCAAGTGACCTCCCGATTAAAGGCAAAAATATTTTGTTTTTTCAACTTACCCGTTTATAAACGTTTATAAACGTTTATAAACGGGTAAGTCTGTCATAAAGGACAACCCAACCAATAATCAAAAAAAAGCGCCCAAAGGCGCTTCCTAAGTGGAGAATATCGGAGTCGAACCGATGACCTCTTGCATGCCATGCAAACGCTCTAGCCAGCTGAGCTAATCCCCCTTTTATTTTCTTCAACTCGACCATCGACCTTCCCGAATTCCTTCGGGACAATCTAGCCAGCTGAGCTAATC
>JAIYBD010000208.1 GCA_027488715.1 Bacteroidota bacterium
TCCATTGCCATAAGTTCCTCTTAAGGAACCTGGACTCCCCAACAAACGAGATGATAACAAACTGTTCCCATCGGTCTTAAACTGGCAGGCGCCTGATTTCCCGGGCTCAGTAATGCTTCGAAATGCCCCACTCAATTCACCCACGTGAGTCACAATGTGGCAATTTCCAGCAAAATCAACCGTAGCCGAAACCTCATAACCGGTTGAAGCAATCATAGGAGTGGATAACCCCAATTGAGCATTGACTGAATGATTTATACTCAATTGTACAGGGCTGCTCCAAGTAACACCAGCATCGGTGGTTTTCAAAACCACGGGCAAATTGGTAGATCCCGTATCGGAAATAAAATTGGTATGGGTTAAGGCGACGATGTACCCGATTTGACCCGTTGGATCAAACGCCATGGTCATGTCTTGAATATTAGCTTTTCCATTGCTTCCCGTTCCGGTGGGCAGGGAAATGAATTGACGACTCCAAGAAACCGAAGCTCCATTCCAGGTGCCCGTGGTTAACAAAAGGATGTCATTGAAGGTAGTTGAGTTAATGTCCCCATTTTTATCCAAAACAAACACCTTGGAATCGGTTGAAACTATTGCTTCTGGTATCTGGTGCATGGTGTCTCTTCCCGGAGAACTGGAAAAGGTTTGGGTACTCAACGTGGTACCGTTCAAAGTAGAAACCGACAATCCCAATCCACCCCAAGATCCATTGGTTCCATTAAGCACAGGTTGGGCAGAGACCAACAAGGGGCCTTGGGAGTATCCGGGAGGGTGAAGCAAGGTTGCCCTGGGATAACGAGCGGCATTGGTAGCAACTGTATTATTCCAAGCCGTAAACTTATCGACATTCCAGTTGGCTCCACCGTCGGTAGAAACATCGGCCTTCACCGTTCCTGAGGAATTGGGCGTATTTGCCCGATGGACCACCACCACAGAGTTGGTGCTGGGAGATGCCGCGATATTTTGACGAATTCCGAAAGCATTGGAATACGCATTTCTCGATGTCCCCAAATTTTTGATGGACAAGGCATTGGTTTGGAAAACCACCGGTTGAGGTGGAAGGTTGTTCCGTTTATTTTCCATCTCCCCTACTTCTTTTGCGGCGGTTGGTGCGGCAACGTGAACCCTATTTTGACCCATCATGGGAAAAGCCATCCCCAACCCGAGGAAAATAGCCAAACAAACTGTCCATGGTTTCTTCATTTCGAAATATTTTTTCAAAGATAAAAAATAATTTAAACCTTTTATGAATGATCAACAACAACAAAGCCCCGAATTTCTTCGGGGCTTTGTTATTTACTGATTGATCCAGTTTATCGCTGAATCATTATTTTTTCCATGCGGCGATGAACGTTGTTCTCCACGTCGGTAACAATCACCTCTACGTGGTACAAACCTTCGGCCAAATCCGTATAGCTCAACGTTTGGATTTCAGTAGCGCCGAATTCCTGACGCTTCACCCATCGGCCATCGGTGCTGTAAACGTTTACATTCACTTGCTTCACCGGTGCACCCAACTGAAGCTGAAATTCTCCTCGGCTGGGGTTCGGATAAATGGCAATCGACAAGCTTTCGTTTGCAACCGAACGACATGCAACCGTATTCAATGACAGGGAACCGGGTTGTGACCAACCACACAACGATGTTTGTACTTGAGCTCCCAAACTTCCTGAAATAAACGATCCATTGTTGCGAATCACCGCGCTGTTGGCATTTTGACTCACCAAAACCAATCCGGCTGGCAAATTGAAACGGTAACGAATGGCACCAGGAACCGCCGGAATGGTGTACGTTTCCTGACTTCCGGCACAGATGGTGTTTGGTCCAGAAATTTCAGGTTTTAATAACAACGCAATGGCAACCGATTTAGAAGGAGAATTTCCGCATGAAGAAATTCCTATAACCGAAATCGATCCCGATGTAAACGACGATCCGAAAGTAACTTGGATGGATGTTGTTCCTTGTCCGGAAACCAACGTCGTATTCGATGGAAGCGTCCATTGGTACGAAGAGCAACCCGAAATCGCTTGAATGGCATACGTTGCCGTTGTAGATGTACCGCGAATGTTACAAACCGAAGTTACCGATTGGGTAAATACCGGAACGGTAGCAACAGGAGCAAGTTTAGGATAAATGGCCCTTGCAAAGCCATTTCCACATGCATTCACCGGCGTAACACGAATTTGTCCAGTGGAAAATCCTGCTGGGTACGTCACGGTGATCACATTGCTATCGGCGCGACCTACGGCCGAAATACCATCGGTGAGCAACCATGTGTAAGATAATGCATTGGGGATGGGGTCAGTAGAATACGTCAACGTATTTCCATTTCCAACGAAACCGCACGGATTAAGTTCCCCAACAATGGAAATCGGACGGGCTGGAACAGCAGTTTGAACCGTAATTCTTACGGTATTCGACTGTGCCACGCAGCCATTCACATCGGTTACCGAAACGGAGTAATCGCCAGCCGTTCCCACCGAAATGGTAGATGTTGTAGCCCCGGTATTCCAGAGATACGTGGAATAACCCGTGGGTGCCACCACATCCATGGTGCTACCGCTACAAATGATTGAACTTCCTTGAGCAGAAATTGTGATGGGTGTTGGTGCGTTAACCGTGAGTTGAAGCGTAACGATACTATCGCAACCGGTGGATGTTTGGAGGGAATCTACGTACGTGCCGGTTGTGCTGAGATTTTGTCCGCCGAAAGCGTATGTGCTCCCCGCGCAAATGGAAGCGGTGATGTTGGATGAAATCA
>JAIYBD010000279.1 GCA_027488715.1 Bacteroidota bacterium
GTGGCTTAAATATGGGAAATTAGCCCGATCAATGGCCCTCTCCAACCCCTCCAATCCTGCATCAAAATCGTGGTTACCAATGGCCGTGGCGTCGTAACCCATTTCGTTCATGGCACGAATCTCGGGCTCGCCTCCAAACAAATTGAAATACGGCGTTCCTTGAAAGATATCACCTGCATCGACCAACAACACATTTTTATGCTTCGATCGAATTTCTTGAATCAGTTTCATGCGCGCAGCCACGCCTCCTCGTCCACCATACTTGGGATCACCCGCCGGAAACGGCTCCATCCGACTATGAAAATCGTTGGTATGTAAAATCACCAATTCCTCGGCCCCAACGGAACCAAAGGCATCAAGCACCGATGACCCAAGGGCCGCAACTGCCATCCCCGCCCCTGCTTTCTTCAAAAAACTCCTGCGATTCATCGTACCAAAATTCTTTGATCCACTTGAACATCAACCACCGAATCGGATGGAATGGTCTTTTGAATGCGTTCTAAAACAGCATCGCGAATCAATGGCCCTTCCGATTTCCAAGGTTTCCCTATCAAAACCGAACACTGATCCCCGCCTTGAGCCATGTAATCGTTCACCCAAACGCGAACCTTGTTTTGTTCTAACGACTTTTTAAAACGAACCGACTCCGTTTTTTTATCGGCAATCCCCCATTCGAATCCACCCACCGGAGTTCCACCTTTTTTCGCAAAAACATCCAACAAAACAATGAAATCCATGGAATCCAATTCAATCAAAACCATACGATTATCGAAAGGGAGCACCTCGAACACATTTCCGGCGGTTACTTGGCCTTTTACAAAACTGGAACGAATACCGCCTTCATTCAATAAAATAGCATTCCCATTCAAGGAATCTCCCGAAAGCAAAAGATCGCAAAGAAAAATCCCCATCTTAGAAACCGGCAATCCTTTGCTCATGCCACTGGCTGTTTTGAAAATGAAACGACCCATGGTGGAGTCAATCTTCATTTTATAAGGAATCAGCCACGCTGGATTGGATTCAGTTCCTTGAATTTTTACTTGCGAATACGTGGCCGCTGGAGGCGAGGGAATGACCTTACATCCTCCTAGAAAGAATAACCCGATCCAAATCCCAATTCGTTTCATCGAAACAAACCGTTCAATTGGTCTTTCAAAACCAAGGCTGCAAGTTGTGTGGGGTGAACCCCAAATTCTTCCATCAGGTTTTGTGTCTCTTGAATGTAATCGGCAACTCCTCCCGTTTGTGGCATTTTTTTGAATGCAGCTTGGTACATGGCCGTCATATCGTCCTTCGCTTGAAGGGTAGCTTTCCAAGCTTCCTCGGTAACGTAGAGTTTTTGACTCAAATTGTGTTCAAATTCTTGTTGGATGCTAGCGATCACTTGCATGTGCAAAGCACCAACAGGAATTCCTGGCTCGTGCAATCGGGGAAACAGGTTTTCAGGCGCAATCCTTTCCAAATACAACATCAGGCGTTCATAGGCTTGAAGCTGAATGGGCAACAACGTCCCACGCTGATCTTCTTTGGCTTTGGTTGCCCGAATGCCTGCCTCATTTTGAAAATGCCTCCTCAATAAACTATCTACGGTAACATAAATGATCAAACCAGGAATGGCGATCTTCAATAAATCAAAAATGAGCTCTTGCATAACTTAAATTGAAAATGATTCACCGCAACCACATGTTTCTTTCGCATTCGGATTTTCAAATACAAACCCACGATTTCCCAATCCGGGCTCGTAGTTTAAAGTTGTTCCGCCCAAATAAAGTTCATGCGCTTTGTTCACTAAGATTTTCAACCCATCCACCTCAACCACCTTATCTTGATCCGTGGCGAAATCAAAATCAAGAATGTACGACAAACCACTACATCCTCCACCTTTCACCCCAACGCGGAGCATTTTATTGGAATCTGTTTCTTGTTGAATGAGACGAGTCAACTCTAACTTGGCTGAATCAGAAACTTTTAGTGTACTCATTTTTGAATCAATACCTTTTTTACTTCCGATTTATTTCCATCTGAAAAACGAACGAAATAGATTCCTGTTGAAGGCAAACTCACTTTTTCTTGTCCACAAATGTTCTTTTCAAAAACCACTTTCCCTGAAAGATCAGAAATAGTCACCTTGCACAATTCTTGGGCATTCCCCCATTCCAACGTGATTTCTCCCTGGGCCGGATTTGGGTAAACCAACGATTTAGAAACGTTCAACTCATTGGTTTTGGTGATGAACTGGGTTCCCCCGCTCAACTTGTACATGTACAACCAATGCTGAAAGAATTGGTTGGCAATTTTTGGATCGTGAATCACCACGGTATTTTCGTCGTTATTAAAATTGGCATTGGAGCTCCAGTTGTGGGAACCCGTAAGTACAAAGGCATCCAAATTGGGTTTATTCTGATCAACAATCATGAATTTATGGTGCATGATTCCATTACCTGCCCATTTTAAAATTCGGGGTGCCATAATGGGAGATGCATTTTTCAACGCTAAGAATGGAGCTGAAGCCGATTGAGAAGTATCATCCACCACCTCGGCAACGAAAGCACCCGCATTGAAACGAGCGATCATTTCACCGGAAAGCGAAGTGCGGGTCATTTGCATCACGGCTACCTCAATGTCTGAATCGGCGGTACGAATTTCTTCGCGAATGCGATTTTCTACATCGTCGCTAGGAGAGAAAAACAATTCCACCAAGGTTCCATTCAAATTAAAATTCTTTGGGGTATTGTCCGTTTTATTGGGTCCAAATGTCCCGGCCAACAATTCTTCAAACTCCAACGTAAAGGCTCTCGCCAACGATTGATCTTCAAAAACAACCACATTGTTGCAATCTAAATTCATTTGCAGTTCGGTCCAGTTCGTTGAACCCGTCCAAACCGTTGCCAATTGCGGACTATCAACATCAAAAACAACGAATTTATTGTGCATGATTCCCTGCATGGTATTTCGACGAACAACCCGTATGGCAGAATTTAAGGATGCAACGCTCACATTGGCGGTAGTGCCATCGATCACTACTCGAACACGAACACCACGATTATGGGCAGCATTCACGGCCGCAGCGATATCCGACGTGTTGGTATTGTTCCAGTTGTAGATGGAAATATCTATGCTAGATTTTGCCCGATTGATGTAGGCAATTAACGTATCGTCCACCGAGCGATTTAAATAAGCGGCTGGATTATTGGCCCAAGCAACACTGGCATCTACCGGTTGATTGAAATAGGCCAAAATTTTTCCACTTGAAGTAGATGCTGTAACAAATGGCTTTCTGGACGACCATGACGTATCTCCCTGGGCATCGACCGATGCGCCCCGAACGTAGTAAATGGTTCCCGGTGTTAAACCCGTTAACGTCACCAAATGATTGGTATCTAAAGTAGAAGACGACGCCAATTGGCCCATGGCCGGCGTTGTTCCGTAATAAACCAAGGTATTTCCATTGCGCTGCGTTTTGAAGAAAATATCAAATGACGTTGGCGCAATGTTCCGCTGAATCAAATCCGTCGTTAAAATGGGTCCACCACCGAAGGTGATATCATTCAAATCCCGCAACAACATTTGGTAACCGGTTGACGGATTGGAAGAGCTGAACTGACTCATGATACCGGTTAGGGTAACGATGGAGCTGGGAATGGGTGTTCCAACCAAATTGGTTCCTGACCCTACGCGTACAACCGCTGGAGAACCGTTGGCGATCACGTTGTAATTGGCATTTCCGGTAAAGGTTCCCGTGGCAGAAAACGTAACATTGGTCAATCGAACCAACTGGCTTTCGTATGCTTCGGAATACAGGGTAGCCGTAGGCAAAGCTGCCGGAGTTGGAAGAGCATTCCCAGAAGAGTGCTTCACCGCTGACGATACTGGATCGATTTCCAAAAGGTTGTTGTATTGCTTGGTTACCCCGGAAACGGTTACACTATCACCGCGCAAAATATTGGTAAGCATGCTGGAAGAATACGCTGCAATACCGCCAGTTGCATCTTGGATGTAACGAATTGGCCCCAATTCGGCACCATTCAAAACAATGCCCGTAATGGTTACGGTTGATCCAATGGCTGCCGATCTAGCCGCCGAAATGGTTTGGGAGAAACTCACGACCGAAAGCAACATCCCTAATCCCCAAAGAATAATTTTCATCTCAAAAAAATTTTCTCAAATTTCGCAATTTTTCTCGGAAATTTGGCGTTGATTTTAAAAAAATGAATTCCAAACCAACCTTTCACTTCAAAAGCACCGAATGGGGTATTTCCATCTACCTCGTCATTCTTGGAGTTTTAGCCATCGCAGCCATTCCCACTTTCATTCAATTCATTGCACCACCAACCCAACATATTCTCATTCAAAACATTACCCTCATCGCTATCATCATTGTTTTATCGTTATCTTACAAGAAGCTTTTTGTTTCAGAGGTGATTATTTTTCAGGATGAACATCAGAACATCATCATTAAATGGAAAAAAATTGGAGGTAAAAAGGAGCGAATGATTGCACCAGATTCTTTAAAAACCATTGGAGTTGGAAAAACGAAAGGGACTTCCGGCGTATTTCTTACTCCCGAGAAACATTGGATTCATTTGGAAGGCATGGGAAGAAAGTATTTTTTTTACGAGGAAGTTTCCCCCAGCCAATCCCAAAAACTCATGAGTTTTCTTAAGAAAAATTACACAGGATTTCGTTTCTCTGAAAATATTTTTGGATGAAGTTTGCCCCACTATTTTTTCTTTTATTCTCCATTCCTGGTTTGGGGCAAACCGGTGGCCGCTCTCCTTTCGCCTTTACCCAAAACGCACCGAATGCGGCCATCTCTTCCATGGGCGGAATCGGCATTGGTCTTCCCTCCAGCGATCCCGCTTCAGCTTTCCAAAATCCGGCGTTGATCAACAAATCCATGGTCGGAAAGCTTTCCCTCTCCCATCAAAACTTCCTTTCTGATGCCGGTATCTCCCACGTATCTTCAGCATTTAGCATAAAAAAGCAATGGTTTTCAGTTCATTTGCATGCTTTTCAAGCCGGCGATTTTGAAACTACCGACATCACTGGAAATCCAACCGGAACGTTTACGGGGAACGAAACCGCCGCTCAATTGGGATGGAAGAAAATGCTCTCCAATCGATGGAGCGGCGGCATCGGACTTCGTTATTTGGGCGCCAGTTACGGATTTTATCACTACGCTGGCCTCAGCGCCCAACTCGGATTTTTCTACAACGATACCGCAAAAAATACAACCTTTGCTATTCTTTTGGATCAGCCGGGAATTATGCTTTCCAAAGCCGGAAATGTTAGAGAATCTATTCCTGCCAATCTTCAAATGGCATATTCCAAAAAATTGGAACACCTGCCACTTCGTTTTCAAGTGGGTGTTCAACACCTCAATCGTTGGAATATTCGGTATTACGATCCGGCCGACCCCTATTACAACCCCATCACCCAAACGTTGGGAAGCACCGAGCCCGAACCCGTTAAAAATTACACCTTCGACAAAATTTTCCGACACTTCACCTTTGGCGCTGAACTTAATTTATCAAAAAATTTACAAGCCAGAATGGGCTACAACGCCCTTCGACGTGGGGAATTAACCTTGCCAACCAAAGGAGGCTTTACAGGTTTTTCATTTGGTTTTTCCCTGAAAACCAAACGGTTTGAATTTTCACTTGCCCGAGTACCCTTTGCTCTCGCCGGAAAGACCACCCAATTTTCTTTGTTACTCGACCCAACGGTCTGGTTTAAGTAAAAAATTTGTTTAAACAATTTTCAAGAATACGGTGTTAATCTTGAACAAACCTTGTTTATGAAATTTTTTCTATTCGCGATTTTATTCGCTACCACCTTATCCGGTTTTTCCCAAGGGAAAGGAATTATTCGAGGAATGATTACCAATTCCAAAAACAACGAAGCCGTAGGATTTGCCACGGTTTCCATCCAAGGAACTACCATTGGAGTTAATTCTAACGAAGATGGAAAGTATCAAATCCCGAACTTAAATCCAGGGTTCTATACGATTAAAGTCACTTTTGTAGGATTTAGAACGAAAACCATTGCCGACATTCAGGTGTACAATTCTCGTCCGACCATCCTCAACATCGAGCTTGAAGAAAATGTGTTGGACGGAAAAGGGGTGGATATCAAGGCGAATGCCTTTGAACGCAAAGAAGAAAGCCCGTTGTCGCTCCGTTCCATTGGAGTTGCCGAAATTCAACGCAACCCCGGCGGTAACCGCGATATTTCCAAAGCCATCCAATCCCTTCCGGGGGTTGCTTCTGGCGTAGCATTCCGCAACGATATCATCATTCGTGGTGGTGCTCCCAACGAAAACCGATTTTATTTGGATGGCGTTGAGGTGCCCAACATCAATCACTTTGCTACCCAAGGCGCTTCCGGTGGACCAACGGGACTGATCAACGTTGATCTCATTCGGGAAGTTGATTTTTATTCCGGAGCATTTCCCGCCAATCGTGGTAACACCCTTTCTTCGGTTTTGGAATTCAAGCAAAAAGAAGCTCGCGATGACAAAAATGCCTTCCGATTTGCGTTGGGCTCTTCCGATTTCGGATTGTTAAGTGAAGGTCCGATTGGTAAAAGTAAACGAGCTTCCTACCTCCTTTCTGCTCGTCGTTCCTATTTGCAATTCCTGTTTTCCGTTTTAGGGCTTCCCTTCCTGCCAACCTACAACGATTTTCAAACCAAAGTCAAATACAAATTCAAAGACAATAGCGAGATGTACTTCATTGGCCTTGGTGCTGTTGATCAATTTGATTTGAACTTGGCAGCCAACGAAACCGAAGATCAACGCTACATTTTGGGTTATTTACCTGTGAATACCCAATGGAATTACACCAACGGTTTGGTGTACAAGAAATACCGAAAAAATGGTTACCAAACCTTTGTTTTGAGTCGAAATATGCTCAATAACCGAATTTACAAATTCGAAAACAACGACGATACCAAAGCGAAAATTACCGATTACCTTTCGCAAGAATCGGAAAACAAATTCCGTTACGAGAATAATTTAACCACAAACGGATTCAAAATCAATTATGGTGTTGGGTTAGAGCGCGTTCGCTACTACAATAAAACGTTTCAACAGCGCTCTTTTGGTGGACAAGTTTCAACGATCAACTTCGAAGGAGAATTGAAATTCAACAAATACGCCGCCTTTGGGCAAGTAAGTCGCTACGTTTTGAATAGTCGCTTGCTACTCAGTGCTGGTTTCCGCATGGATGGAAACGACTATTCCGAATCCATGAAGAAAATTTGGCAGCAATCGTCTCCGCGATTATCCTTGAGTTACGCCCTCACCGATCGAATCAACTTCAATGCCAATACCGGTATTTACTACCAATTGCCTTCGTACACCATTTTAGGATTTCGGGATCAAATAGGCAATTTGGTGAACCAGCAAAACGACGTGAAGTTCTTGAAAAATCACCACTATGTTGCTGGATTCGATTATACCACTTCCAAAAACTTCAAAGCTTCCGTTGAAGGATTTTACAAAAAATACAGCCAATATCCGTTCGATTTGAATGATAGCATTTGCTTGGCCAACGTAGGTACCGATTTCGGAGTCATTGGAAACACTCCCGTTTCCAGCATTGCTTTCGGACGAACCTATGGATTGGAACTTTTACTTCAACAACGCATGTACAAAGGATTTTACGGCATCATGGCCTTTACTTTGGTTCGAAGCGAGTTTTCAGGAAGAAATAATGAGTACAAGCCTTCGGCTTGGGATAACCGTTACTTGCTAACCATTACAACCGGGAAAACGTTTAAGAAAAACTGGGAAGTAGGAATCCGTTTCCGATACATCGGTGGAACACCATTCACACCGTACGATACGCTAACATCTTCGTTGGTGAATGTATGGGATGCTACGGGCCAAGGAGTTCTCGACTACAGTCGTTTGAA
>JAIYBD010000204.1 GCA_027488715.1 Bacteroidota bacterium
CGGTTGGTTTTTTCAAGGGCGTCTTCCGGATTGATCCCAATAAAACGGGCATAATTGATGATGGAAAACAACACATCTCCCAACTCCTTCTCCATTTTTTCGGAATCCTCGGCCTCAACTTCGGTTTGTAGTTCTTGAAGTTCTTCCTGAACTTTTGCCCAAACCTGATCTCTGTGCTCCCAATCAAATCCAACGCCTCGAACTTTTTCCTGAATTCGAGCGGCTTTTACCATGGCCGGAAGCGATTGAGGGACACATTCGAGCACCGATTTTTTTCCTTCTTTCAACTTCAGCTTCTCCCAATTGGCCTTCACCTCGTTTTCATCGACCACGGTTACGTCGCCGTAAATGTGCGGATGCCGATGAATGAGTTTTTCGCAAATTCCGTCAATCACATCATTGATATCAAAAGCGTTTTGTTCGGCAGCGATTCGGCTGTAAAAACACAGGTGAAGAAGAAGATCTCCCAGCTCTCCTTTCAACGAAGGCAAATCGTTGCTTAAAATGGCATCGGAAAGTTCGTAGGTTTCTTCGATGGTGAGGTACCGAAGCGATTCCAAGGTTTGTTTTTTATCCCAAGGGCAGTTTTCGCGCAATTCGTCCATGATGCGAAGCAATCGCTGAAAGGGTGCGCGATCTTCCGTTTGAAGTTGTGGGATAGGAGGTAACGACATAGCAGCAAAGGTACTTCAGATTCCATTTTTTTGGATTGGAAAACTCGTTCTTTATCGTGAAGTGAAAAAGAGGTATTCTAGAAAAAATTTACGAAAAAGTAGTTTATAATCTTTCCAAAAAAAGTACATTTGCAACATGAAGTCGATTCAAATGGTTGATTTGGCAACGCAATATCATCGTTTAAAAGCGGATATTGACGCAGCCATGAATGAGGTAATTGTTCGTTCTCAGTTTATCCAAGGAGATGCTGTTCGGGAATTTGAACAAGGGTTATCCAAAAAATTGGAAGTTCCTTTTGTTTGGGGATGTGGAAATGGAACCGATGCATTGCAAATGGCTTTTATGGCTCTGGATTTAAATCCTGGCGACGAGGTGATTGTTCCATCGTTCAATTACATTGCCGCTGCGGAAGCGGCAGCCTTGATGGGTTTACATCCGGTTTTTGTGGATGTAGATGAACATACGTTTTGTATCGACCCTGTTTCTGCTGAACATGCCATAACAACGAAAACAAAAGCTATTGTTGCAGTTCATTTGTTTGGGCAATGTGCTCCCATGGAGCAATTGATGAATTTATGCAAGAAGCATCAATTGTTTTTGATTGAAGATACCGCCCAGGCAATTGGAGCCCAATATTTGTTTTCTGATGGGCGGACCATGTATGCTGGAACCATGGGAGATGTGGGTACACTATCGTTTTTCCCAAGCAAAAACTTGGGGTGTTATGGCGATGGAGGTGCCGTATTAACCCGAAATGAAGGGCTGGCCGAGCGGTTGAAAATGATTCGCAACCATGGTCAGAAAGTAAAATATACCCATGAAATCATTGGGATAAACTCTCGTTTAGATACCCTTCAAGCGGCTATTTTGGGAGTTAAACTTAATCATTTGGACTCCTTTACTCGTGCCCGACAAGATTTGGCGAAGGCTTATTCCGAAGCTTTTTCCAAAATTTCCGGACTTATTCCCCCCGTTATTTCAGCGCAATCTACCCACGTTTTTCATCAATACACCTTGCGCTGCACGGCCGGTAACCGACAGGCATTAGCTGATTTTTTGAAGTTGAAAGGAATTCCTTGCATGATCTATTATCCCATTGCACTGCACCTTCAACCTGTTTTTGCTGCCGTGCACGGGAATCTTTCGCTTCCGATTAGCTCCCAATTGTGCGACGAAGTTATTAGTTTACCCATGCATACGGAGATGACGGCGGATCAGCAAGAATACATTATTCATACTGTTCAGGAATTTTTTCACGGCTGAGAATCGATCAAGAATTATTCTAATTGGTTGATTTTTTCATACTTACGAAGAGCCGCCCTTCGACATAGCTCAGGGACCGCCCTTCGACATAGCTCAGGGACCACCCTTCGACACCGCTCAGGAACCAACCTTCGACTTCGCTCAGGGACCGCAAGCCCACCCCGAAAGTAAAGTTAAGGTACAGAGCCGTTTCAACCGTTTCATAGTGAAAGATTAAAAATACAGCATCAGAAATGCGCTGTTACCGTCCTACAATCATCCTGATACATTTCAACGAATGTCGAGATTAAATTGGGGGTATTTCTTGGGAAAGAAATTACTTTGTGACGAGAATTTTTTCGGGATAGGCAAATATGTTCACAAATCGGGGGTCTGTCAAATCAATATCTTTAGAAACAATTTCTTCCCCCCGCATATCATACAAAAAATAACCGAAACCCAAAAGAAAAGGAACAATTCTGGCATCTTGATTAATCTCGATGGCAATCATCGGTCGATCTCGATTGATCAAATCAACGGCTCCCTCCAGAACCTCAAAATCAAATTTATCGGTATCAATTTTTATCGCGTGAACCTTATTAGCATTGGAGTTAAAAAACTGATCCAATGTTGTTGTTGTTAAGGTAATTTTTCGATTGTTTTTTTCGGTATCAGATCCAGTGTAAATACCCGCATAAAAATCAACTGAAACCCCAGCCACATTAGAAACCGGGCTTTCAATAATTTCCATATTCGAAATTTCACTCTGAAGCATGGCATCTTTTACATTTTGAATAATTCCCGGGTGAACCTCAAAAGAAATAATGCGATGATGTGGCATTGCTTTGGACCATGCCATACTTAAAAAACCAAAGTTCATTCCAACGTCAACAATCACTCCCGAAGGTTTTTCATTGGAAAACGTGTAAATCCTTCGAATTATGTTGTTCTCAATCCCACCTTTTTGGGCCTTTATCCCTAATTTGGGGGGAGCAATAAAATAAAACTTAAGGGAACGACCAAAAAGGGAATAATCTATGGGATAAATTGTACTCTTGTACAAATTTTTCTCACCCAACAAGGCCCTAATTTGATTTTTCACGGAAAGAGGTAAGGCCGATTTAAGGAAGCGAAGCATAGAAAAACCTTTGTTTTTAGTCATTATTCAGAGATTTGCAACCATCAAATCAAAATATTGATTCGAGAATACAAACAAAAGTACGCGTTAATCCAGGGAAAAAGCAAATGAAAATAGCCTGTTCACAGAATAGCAAAAACCTAGGGTTGACTTTTTACAATCCAATCTTTTTCCCCTGTTGCCTCGTCCAATCCACCTAAAAATTCCCCTCGCTTCGAGTTTTCCTCATAAATAAATAGCGCCTCTTGATTCTTTTGCCATCGAGCTCTCGACCAAAAAACCAAGGCTCTTTGGTTAACTCGATCATCGAATTTCATGGGAATGCTGGAATTCTTTACCACCGCATTCCACTCGTTTTGGGCGATTTTCCGAGCTTGTTGGATGCTCCAAACCTGACTCAATCCTCCTACCAACAACAATCCCATCAACCACTTTTCTGAAAGGCGGAATCGTGCGGCCCAAACAGCAAAAACCAGAGGCGCCCCCCACTCCAACACCATTCCTGTTCGGTTTTCCAGGGGCGACCAATGCAATAATGCCATGGCCAGGATCATGAGAACTTTGAAAACGCCAATCAAACCTAACCATTTCCATTTGGAATCTTTCATCCCCAAAAACAAGCCCAAAGAGCCAAGCCAAACGATTCCCCCGAGGGGATCGGCAAAACCGGAATTGGACCGGAAATGCTCCAAAATTTCAGCGGCCGAAAAAGCAGATGAAAAATGAACAAGGTCGTTCCAATCGGCCGAAAAACCGCCGTGTTGAAACAGAGAGTAAACCACCGTTCCCGACAAAATTTGAAGGGCAAAAGGCCCGGCCTTTCGAATTTGAACGATGCCAAAAACCAGGGGCAACAACAAGGTAATCACGCCTCCAAATCCCAGCAAGGCTCCCATTCCTACGGCTTGTTTCCATTGCCGGGCCACGGTTTGATTCCATTGGGAAAACCAAACGCCACCCAACAACCAAACCCAAACGTACCACTGTCCGTCGGTGGCGGCCAACAACCCTAAATCGCTGCAGGCACCCAGCATCAACCACGGGAAAAACCATTGCCGCCGCTCTTCACTTTTATTAAAAAACGACGCCCAAACCCCAGCTCCAATCCACCAAAGTAACAAATTCAACAACCGGGGACCCCACCAAACCGAACATCCACACACCCAACTCCACAAAAAATGCAACGGACTCGGGCAATACCCTTCGAACCAAGCTTCGGAGAAGTTCTCCAACGGAATTTGCCCGAACATCAACGGAAACACCTCGTCGCCCCGCATAGGAAAGGCAAAAACCCGGTAAACTTGAAGCGCCATTAATGCACCCAAGGCCACCCAACCCCACTTTCGGGGAATCAAAGGAGTCTTCTCCACCACGGTTTCCGATTAAATTCCAAATACGTTCTCATTTGCCCGCCAAAACTCTTTTTAAACTGAGCAACGGTGGGCAAATTCGCTCCCAACAAATCTACTTTTTTAAATCCTAATTCGCGGTACTGTTCCAATATTTTCACCATCAACCACGTGCTCCACGGACGGGTTTCGGGGTGCGTGCCCACAAAATACGTGAAGGCCCAACCATCACTTCCCTCCACCATCAGTTGAACGGCCTTCCACTCTCCGTTTTCTCGGATTCCCCAACTCGTTATCCGTCCTTTTTTCTCCAAACCCTTCCACAAACGAACTAAACAAGGCCACTCCTTTTCGTCAAAATACCCCTTTCGTTTGGCCGTTGCTTCCAATAAAATCAAAGCATCTTCCACCGTTGTAAGTTGAGCGAATTCGGCCGATTTGGGAAATTTCTTCATCCGTTTCACCACTTGTTCATCGAAGGAAAAGTCCTTCTCTACATCCACCACAAACGTTTTTTTCTGTTTGATAAAAAAAGATGGATAAGTGACCGTTTCTTCTTCCAGCAAATGAAACGTGTTTTTGGGAACGGTAGAAATAGGAAGATGAGCAAAGCGGTAAGGAAACGATTTAGGAGTAAACGGTTTCCCATTTTTTAGAAGATGAAACGGATTCCCCTCCGCAACTTCCAACCCGAACGCTAAAGCGTATTCGGTCACAAAGTCGGAAAGCGGGAAATGGCGCATGCTTATTTTTGATGCGCCTCGATGGCTTTACGAACGCTTCCGTGCTCCAACAACAACGATTGAGCATGCTCATACGGAATATGAAGCGTATCCATCACCATTTTTGTACCTCGATCCACCAATTTATTGTTCGACAATTGCATATCCACCATTCGGTTGCCCACCACCCTGCCCAAACGAACCATCACCGAAGTAGATAGCATATTTAATAGCAGTTTCTGAGCAGTTCCAGCTTTCATTCGGGTAGATCCTGTCACGAATTCAGGCCCAACAACCGCCACCAAGGGAAAATCGGTGATTTCCGCCAATGGACTTCCGGCATTGCAGGTAATTCCTGCCGTAAGAATGCCCATGGCTTTGCATTTTTCCACGGCGCCCAACACGTAAGGCGTGGTTCCACTCGCCGTAATGCCCACCACAGTATCCAAGGGACCAATGGCGTGTTCTTCCAAATCCTTCCACCCTTGTTCCCGATCGTCTTCGGCGAATTCAACTGCTTTACGGATGGCAGCATCGCCTCCCGCAATCAGCCCAATCACCCATCCGTGGGGTACGCCGTAGGTAGGTGGACACTCGGAAGCGTCGACGATTCCGAGGCGGCCGGAAGTGCCGGCACCCAGGTAAAACAATCGGCCGCCTTGTTGCATTCGACCAACCACTTCCTCTACCAAAGCAGAGAGTATGGGGATGCAGGCACGGGTGGCCTCAGCCACCTTTTGGTCCTCCCGATTGATGTTTTCCAACAATTCGGTTGAGCTCATTTGCTCCAAATTCTGATAAATGGAAGCCGCTTCTGTGGTTTTCATCCTTGCTCCTCCATCAATTTTTTAGCGAATTTTTGTAGGGATTTCGATACCTCTCCTTGATCGTCAAATTTCACAAAACCCCGAAAAGCGACAACCGTATGGTCTTCTTTGATTTCCAACACCGAAGTCGAAGCAATCGGGTTATTCAATAGTTTTTTTTCGGCAGCTGCCC